>JANMVC010000342.1:0-5522 GCA_031392315.1 Pyrinomonadaceae bacterium
CGCATTTATCCAAACTTTGTCGACCAAACAATCTGAACAGTTGCCGAGCGAGATCGCTTGCGGCGCTGAGTTGAATCCCGGATTTGCTCCCTTGATCTGGATGTCACGAATTGTTAGTCCGGAGTCGGCGGTGCCATTCTCAATTGAGTGATTGTAAGCGCTGATTACGGTGAACTGACCCGGCGCGGTCGACTCGGCAATGATCGAATCCCACCCGGAACCAATCACAGACGAACCCGGTTTCATCAGAATCGGAATGTTAGCAGTCCGTGTGGAATAAGTGCCGGCTTGAAACCGCAACACGTGGTCGGGCGATATGATCACTTGCGTGGAGATTGTGCCGCCACCGTTTACCACGATCTCGCCAGGCGTTGCTCCCAAAGCCTTATCAGCAGCATTGATCTTTGCGCCGAGGTCAGCTCCCGGAAACTGATTTGCGGAAACGGTGCGCGCCGGCTGGCGTCGCTGCTGGACGAAAGCGCCGCGCGCTGAAACGTTTGCCGGCGCGAACAGCAACAAGGTGAATACGAACGCCGAGCTCCCGAGAATCAAACGTTTGCTCAGTAAGTTTGCAAATGAATTGGTCAACATTTCTATTTATTCCGTCCGACTTTCAAAAAAATGAATCGTAGCCCTCGCTTTGATGCAGAATGAGATCAAAGTAAACGGAAAAGTTGTCGGGAATATCATGTTATTTTGACACCTCCGCTTTGCGGTAACGTAACGATTTTCTATAATGCAGAAACTTCCGCAAACGAAACGCATCAAGCTGCGAAATTAGCAAACTAAACCAACCGGAGACTGTCCTTATGCCCGAGCCAAATCAAGTCAACGCTAAATCTGGTGATGTGCTGCTGCTCGTCGGCACGATGAAAGGCGCATTCGTGCTGCGCTCGGATCAGAAGCGCGAGCAATGGGAAGTTGGTGGGCCATACTTTCCTGGCCGCGCTGTGTACGGAATGCTCTACGACGGACGCAATGGCCGCAGTCGACTTTGGGCTGCGGTAAATAGTTCGTTCTGGGGTTCCTATTTGAGTTCGTCAGACGACTTCGGAAAGACATGGACCGAGCCTGAAGCTTACGGAGTAAAGTTTCCGCAGCAGGACGCCGCGCCGGCAGGGGCCATGCAGGATGCGAATCCCGCCGCCAACGCGGCGTCGGACGCTAATCTTTCCGTCAAACAGATATGGCAGATCGCGCTGGGCCATCCTGACGAGCCGGACACGCTTTACGCTGGTGTCGAGCCGGCGGCGCTGTTTAAGTCGACCGACGCGGGCGCCAGTTGGTCGCTGGTTGAAGGCTTGCACAATCATCCGCACCGTCCGCAGTGGCAGCCGGGCGGCGGTGGACTTTGTTTGCACACCATTTTGCCCGACCCCTCGAATGCGCAACGCTTGTTCATCGCCATCTCTACCGGCGGCGTTTACCGCACGGATGATGGCGGGGAAAATTGGCAACCGCGGAATCAGGGAGTGCGCGCGCAGTTTCTCCCCGAAGGCCAGCAGTATCCGGAATGGGGCCAGTGTGTCCATAAAATTGTCAGCCATCCGGCCAACCCGCAGCGGATGTATTTGCAGAATCACTGGGGACTTTACCGGAGCGATAATGGCGGCGACTCATGGACCGACATCGCTAACGGCGTGCCTTCCGATTTTGGTTTCGCGCTCGAAATCGATCACCACAATCCCAACACTGCCTACATTATTCCGCTCGAGTCTGACGAGTTTCGCTGTACACCGGAGGCGAAGCTGCGCGTGTATCGGACGACCAACGCCGGGGAATCCTGGGAACCTTTGACGAATGGTTTGCCGCAAGAGAATGCGTTTGAGACAGTGTTGCGCGATGGCATGTCCGGCGATACTGCCGAGCCGATGGGCCTCTATTTTGGCACGCGCAACGGCAAACTGTTTGGCTCGGCCGATGCCGGCGAATCGTGGAAGGCGATCATGGCGGGAATGCCGGCCATCGTTTGCGTGAAGAGCGCGGTGATCCAGTAATCCGTTTGCATCGGCGAATTGGTTTGCCGTGATAGCGCCCTGCCTAGTCTCTGTGCAACCGCCGCGTTCTCTGTGCCTCTGTGGTGATTCTTCGTTGGGGATGGCGCTCACCACGGTGACACAGAGGACGCAGAGAGAAAACCGAAATTAGTGGTACGAACAAAATTTATATGAAACAACTTTTGAGAGTCACGACCCTGGCGATTCTTTTCGTAACGTCGGTAATGGGAACTGCCCAGGCACAAACGCCGAAGACGCCGGAACCACAATTCAAACTAATTCAATTTCATATGGCGCTTTTGAAGCGCGGACCGAAGTGGACCGGCAACAAGACGCCGGAGACTGAACCTCTGGAATCAGCGCAGCGGGATTACGCGACTTCGCTGGTGCAATCCGGCAAAGCTGTGATTGTGGGACGACTGACCGATGATGGCGAGATTCGCGGCGTCTATGTGTTGCGCGCCAAGACCGCGGAAGAGGCGCGCGCGTGGGCCGAGGAAAGTCCGGGTGTGAAGTCAGGTCATCTGATCGCCGAGATGCATCCCTGGTGGTCGGAAGATGTGATGAAGACGCCCACTTCACCGATTAAGATGACCACGGCTTATCTCGGATTTCTGACGCGCGGCGCAAAGTGGACGCCGGAGAAAACGCCGGCCACAGAAGCATTGCAAAAGGCGCACATGGCAAATATTAACAAGCTGGCGGAGATGAAAAAGCTCGTCGTCGCCGGACCGTTTGGTGACAATGGCCCATTGCGCGGAATCTTCGTCTTCAAAGTTGCCACGCTTGAGGAAGCGAAACAACTAGCGGATACCGATCCGAGTGTGCAGGCTGGCCGGCTGGCCATCAGCATGCATCCGTGGCTGGTGCCGGAAGGGATTCTGCCATCGCCATGATTCAGATTAATGTCGCAGGATTCCTGACAGAATTTACCGAAGGCCGGAATCAGATCGCCGTCGAGGTTGGTCCGACATCCGTTCGCGAGGCCCTTGCTGAACTCTGGAAACTACATCCGGGACTGCGCGATCGCGTTGTTAATGAACAAGGACAACTGCGTCAGCACGTGAATGTTTTTCTCGACAGCGAGAACATCCGGCGGAAAGAGTTGCTTGAAACCGCAGTCGCCGATGGCAGTGAGTTAACGATTCTCCCCGCGGTGAGTGGGGGCTAAACTGTCAGAACCACCTGCGATAGCGGGTGGTCACAATTACCACAGGTCAAAAGCAAACTATGAAAGCAATCTGGAACAACACGCAAATAGCCGAAAGCGCCGGGACCGTCGTCGTTGAAGGCAACCACTATTTTCCTTCCGAATCAGTTATCAGCGAATTCCTGCAGCCGAGCAACACGCACACGACCTGTCCGTGGAAGGGCGAAGCCAGCTACTACGATGTCGTGGTGAGTGGTGAGACCAACAAGGATGCGGCATGGTATTACCCTGAGCCGAAGGAAGCGGCGATGGAGATCAAGGGCCACATTGCCTTTTGGAAAGGCGTGAAGCTTGAGAACTCGTAACGCAAACTGTGCGTTGTTGCGCAATCAGATTTGATTTTGACGATGTGACAATGCCATGAGACGCAAACTAACAGTTTGCGTTACATCAGAAGGAACTTCCCGTCAGTAGCGCCCGTATAACCCCGCACGATGTATTGTCCCACCTGCGGTTCAGAGGAACGCCAACTTAGCCAATTTTGCCGCGCTTGCGGCACCGACCTGCGCGTCGTGCGTCAGGGTCTTGAGCGGCCCGACACGATTACGGCGTCGGCAGTTTCCGCGCGCGAACAGATTAGCCGGGCGCTGGCCGATAGGATTCGCCAGTTGGAGACGGGGAAGGATCTGGAACACGTCGCTGAAGATGTGCTGCCGCACCTTGAAAAGTTTTTAGAGTCGCCGGAGGAGAAGCGCCTGCGACGTTTACGCGCCGGTGTGATTACCGCGCTGGTTGGCCTGGGTGCATCGTTGGCGATCTTTCTGGCAAGTCTCAACGCAAGCGATCTAATACCTTTTATCGCGCTGGGTCTGATTGTGTTCTTTGTTGGTCTCGGAATTATTATCAACGGCCTGGTGTTGACCATTCCGCGTAAGACGCTCGCCGATCGCACGGGAGAAGCTGAAGCTCAAAGGGAACTCGAAGCGCGTATTCAGAACGTGGCTCCGGCCAATCAACTTGGACCATTCGCCGCCACCACAAACGATCTGCCCGTTGCTCCCAATCAACGCGTCGCGCGTTCTTCCGTGACCGAACACACCACGCACCAGCTCAGGCAAGACAAATCCAAGGCATGACCCGGAATGTCTGCCAGCGGATTATCACTCCCCTCCGATCCGAGTCAGGGCCGCAGCATTTGGGAACCTGCCAATCCGCCTTAACTCATCACGTTCGATAATTCGTTCCCCGTCGTTAAATCGCAATATACGAACCTTGGCTTCGCCGATCTCCGTGCGCGGTTGGATTAATGATCCGTTGAACTGAAAGTGCTCACGCCAACGATCAGTCCGTGGATTGAAGAAACGAACCAAAGCTCCTGTTTCCGTTGATATCGAGGATATGTCGCTTCCCTTATGCCGATTGCAAAAGGCGCAAGCGTAGGCCAAATTCTCAGGATCAGTTTTTCCCTGGTGCTTAAGGCTGATGATGTGATCGATCTGGCATCCGAAGAAAGTGTCTTCGTCGGCGATAAGGCAGTATTCGCAAAGGTAGTCTGCGTGAGCAGAAACCGACCGCAGTTCTGCATTCAGACCATCAGCCATTTGACGATATGTTGATGGGCGCGCGCTTTCGCAAGTCTCATGAGGTGTTCGAGCTGAAGATAGTGGTTGAGTTCGGATTCCTCGTCAGGTGAGATTTCGGAACGCTTTTCCTTTTGAATTAATGCCTCAACGCGCTGTTTTGCTGTTTCCGATGGGCGAAAAGCAGCTACGTTGCTGGGAGTTGTGCCAGAGGCGATAAACTCGACTATTTCGTCGTAGGCTTTCATTAAGGCAGATTATACTCTATGGGCTGGCTCGAACTAATGCGAAAAGTCGCGAATGTCTTTGAACGGAGTTTCGGGATTCTCGAAATCGGGGCGGTAGTAATAAGCGGCGCCGTCAAACTCCTGCATCCAGCCTTCTTCCATTCCCAGTTCTTCAAGCGCTGAAACAGCACGTAGCCACTCGCCCTCGCTGATGCGGCGGGAAAGCAAAACGTGGCGCTTGTTCGTCGCTGCCTGGTGAGTTGGGTAGTATTGGGCCATCAGCGAGATCGCCACGCGCGGGCTCAGTTCATCCTTAATCCATTCGAGCGACTCGCGGATCCCGCCAGTGTCGTTTGGCAAAACCAGCAAACGAACGATCAGCCCGCGCTGCAATAAACCATCCGGATTGAAAACGAGTTCATCCCCAACTTGCGCATACATCTCGGCGATCGCGCGTCGCGCATGTTCTTTGTAGCCGCCCACCTTGGAATACAAATAACCAGCTTCATCCTCGGCGTATTTCAGGTCTGGCAAATAAACATCCACGATCCCCGAAAGCAGTTGCAGC
>JANMVC010000630.1:0-1956 GCA_031392315.1 Pyrinomonadaceae bacterium
GTTATTTCACGCCGTTGGCGTGAAGTAACTTAGCCCAGGGTAACACCCTGGGTAACAATTCTTTCGCGCGACCCTCGACGGGTCGCGCGAAACTCTTGGGGGGCGTGTTTCCCAGGGTGTCGCGCTGCGCGCTCTACCCTGGGCTACTGTATCGAACGCCTTCAGCGTTCCTAGACTCGCTTTTGGTAATCGACTTTCCATTCCGGATGGCGCGCGAGGAAACCGCCGCGCTTCATTTTATAGCGCCCGGGTTTCATCGTGGACCCTTCATCGATTCCCGCCGCCGGATCGGCTTGATAGTCCTCTTCCGAAACTTCAATGGTTACGTTCACGCCGTCGTCTTCAATTACAGTGAAGGCAAACGGTCTATTGGTTGATAGTTCTGGTCCGCTCATCAATTCTACGCTGTCGTTCGCGAGCGAGGAGCCGGTTTCCGGCCACGCGACTTTCGACCACCCTCGGTTTGCTCTTTCGCAATCTTAGCGATCATACGGAGAGCCTCATTCACCATCTTATCGTCTGGAAAAGCTTTCCTGACGTCGCGATCCAGTAGGACAAGGTTCGTGCCCGACCGATAGCGCTCGGCATTCCTCTTCCCACGAGCTTCATTTTGCTGAAGTCATACTCTGGTGACAGATCGTCATCCATTTCTGTTTTGCTTGTTTTCTTTTTCATACCATCTTCTCTCACGCGGTGTAGCCTCGCGCGCGTTGATTATTCTCACCTGTTCTCCTCGCATTGTGTGGGCAACGACGAGTACGCGTCCCCGAGCGGACATTCCAAGCGTAGCGTATCGGCGCTCAATCTGCGAGTGAGACTCATCGTCATATGTGAATGAGAAAACATCACTGAAAATCAGGACCGCTTCTTCAAATGAAACCCGATGCTTATGGAGATTGCTCTTTGCCTTCTTTGGATCCCAGTGGAATTCCATTCGTTCACCCTAATCCGCTCACGAATGCACGGCCACGCGCGGCATCTCTTTCCCGTCTCCGCCTTCAGCAGGCGTCAGCACGCGCAGCGGTTCCGGCCATTCAACTGACGGAACGCCCATCGGACCATAACGCCCGTCGCGGCCTTTCGCTTTCTCGCGCAGCGCTTTCAAAACCTTCTCCGGAGTAATCGGCACTTCATCAATGCGCACGCCCACCGCATCATAAACCGCATTCGCAACCGCCGGTGGGACGGGCAGGAGCGGTCCCTGGCCAACTTCCTTCGCGCCGTAAGGTCCATTCGGATCCGGATCTTCGATCAGATAAGTCTTGACGTCGCACATCTCCATCGTCGTGGGACTTTTGTATTCCAGCAGCGATGGAAACTTGTGCACAACGTTGCGATTGGCGCGATAGACCATCTCCTCCATGAGGATTTCGCCGAGTCCCATGTAGACGCTGCCTTCCACCTGGCCCATCACCAGCATCGGATTGATCGACTTGCCGATGTCGTGCGCAATCCAAATTCGTTCGACAACGACGATGCCGGTCGAAGGATCGACATCAACTTCAGCAATGGCGGCGGAGTAACTGTACGCCGGCGACGGGCCCACGCCCGCACCCTTGTAACGCCCCGGCGAACGCGGTGGCGAATATGAGCCAACCGTCCCAATCGTGCCAAACTTGGATTCCGCCAGCACCACGGCTTCCGCAAACGTAACGCCCACTTCAGGATTCTCAACATCAAAAACGCGCCGCTCTGCCAGCGACAAATTCTCAATCGGGACTTTCAACTTCTCGGCCACCGCCATCACCAGCAGTTCGCGCGCGCGCTCAGCCGCTTGAATCGCCGCGTTGCCAGTCATCAAGGTGACGCGGCTGGAGTAACTACCCAAATCCACCGGCGTCAAATCCGTATCGGCCGTAATCACGCGAATATCGAAAGGATCTATTCCGAGAACTTCCGCCACGATGTACGCGAGAATTGAATCAGAGCCCTGGCCAATATCAGTCGAGCCACACA
>JANMVC010000410.1:0-7882 GCA_031392315.1 Pyrinomonadaceae bacterium
GTTCAGATTCCCCATCACGCCCACAAAAATCTCACGACACTTGATGTACAGCACTCCAATGGCCGCAGAATTCTTTTGCCGAAGGATAAAAACCACCCGCAGCGCGAGTATTTCATCGTCGTGAACGACCGACGCCTGCGAGATGCCGACCGACCCTTCTTCGCTGATTGACTTGACCAGCAGGGGAAACTTCAAACGCTTCGGTCGCCTGACCTTTCGATTCATCGGAAACACTGCGAAGCCCGGAACCTGAATCCGATGATAGGCGAGAATCATCTTGGTGAGGGCCTTGTCGTGGGCCAGCGTCATGCCCCGCGGATTGCAGCCGGTGTAGGCCTGCTTCATAAGCTCGAGGTAGCTGACTACGTGCTGATCGTAAAGCGGATAGCCATGAAACTCTTCCAGGAGATTGAAGGCAACGTGCGGCTTGTGCTCCATCAAGGCGTCGCCGATCACATTGAGCTGATTGTAGAGTCCGATGGGATAAACGTCGTGGCCCATCTTCTTGAGCGTTGAAACCACGTCGTACTCAGTTTTTATTTCAGCCTTTTCTTTGTCAGTTAAGCCGTCGAGCGAGTCGGGAGGCACGAGATCCTGATGAACCAAAACGATTACTCGCAGTTTCTTTTTTGGCTCAAATGTCATAGAGACTCAGACAGCGATGCGATGGTAACCGGAATGCAGCACGTTCATTACCTGGACAGTCAACACGATCATCACCCGCCGCCGCGCTTCTCTTGACGGTGTCGCCACCCGTAGCTTCAGTTCCTTGCAGCGGTCAATCATGTTCTCGAGCACGTGATCGATAGTGTACTGATGAACTCCCGTGCCCTCAGCAACTATTTGACGGACCTCGCGGCGAACAGTGCGCAGAAAACTCGCCGCGCTGGGCTTCGCTTTGTGGCCCGGGTCGTCAGAAAAGATTCGCAGTAGATCTCGATCATAAACTGCGGGCCAGTCGAAGTCATACTTTTCGCGTTTTTGTATGTAGTGCTCGCGCAGTGTTGTGCGGATTGCGGAGAGTGGTTCAACTTTAGTGCGCGCGCGGTTTCTTGGTTTGGTGCCCGCCATCTCGGTCATCAACTCATTAATATACTCAAGCTTGCGCAAAGCAGGCCAGCCTTTATATCGTCGGCGCCAACGCGAACGCGGTGTCAGCCACACTGCAAACGTCTCCGCAAAGTCTTCCGCCGGATGCGCCTGCGCATACCACGCACGCAGATGCAGCACATAGTTGCGGCTCTTCGGCTTTGGTTTGTAGAAATCCGGATAGCGTAAGGCGAAGGACCCGAAGAGTTCGCGCCACTGCCGTTTGAAGTGCAAACGAAACGCTGTATCGAGAGCATGGCCGGCTTCGTGACGGAGAATACGCATGCACTCGGGATCAGTTCCACCTTCCACTTCCAGCATTTGTTTGCGCTCGAGTTTCATCAAACGCGGATGCGCGAGATAAAACGGAATAGCAATTCCGGGCACGCCATCTGGCGAAAACCACTCCTCCGAGAGCCACACATGAGGCTTGAAGCGTATGCCGCGATCGTTAAGTTCACTGTAAAGACGCTTGATGTGAGGCTCCAAAATCGAACCTTTGATTTTGAGATTCAGGTCGCAGATGCGCAGGTCGAGCAGATGCTCATCTGAGAGTCGATGCCAGGGGAAACGGTAGCTCACGCGGCGCACGCCTCCGCCAAAGTTGAGGTTTTCCTGCCAAAAGCGGGGGCTTGCACGGCTGGATAGGTAACAATGATGAGCGGCATCCTATGGGCTGGGCCAACACCAGAAGTTCAGTATCGTGGAACGCGGGCATTGTAGCGGCGTTCGAGTTGATGCGCTAGCGAGGCTGTTACCGTACGTTTTGCGCGGCGAATTAAGGGTGAGTTAAAGACCAGAACCTATGCGCCGGGTGTGACGCCGGTTTTCAGGAATGATGAAGGACACAGTTTCTCCACCATGCATTCTTCGCAGAGCGGACTCCGGGCTTTGCAAATCGCGCGACCGTGGGCAATGAACAAATGCGGAAAGATCACCCAATCCTTCTTCGGCACGATTGCGATCAGATCCTGTTCGATCTTCTCCGCCGTCTTCTCCGCCGACAATCCAAGGCGATGTGACAAACGCGTCACATGAGTATCAACCACAACTCCGGCGTGAATCCCAAACGCATTGCCGAGCACCACGTTCGCGGTCTTGCGGGCCACGCCCGGCAGCTCCAGAAGTTCGTCCATCGTCTGCGGCACCACGCCGCCGTATTGCTCTGTCAACGCCTTGGCTGTCCCCTGAATGGAAGTGGTCTTGTTGCGAAAGAAGCCGGTGGTGCGGACATCCTGCTGCAGCTCGCGGGTGGAGACTTTGAGGTAATCTTCAGGCTTGCGGTACTTACGAAACAGATTCTCGGTCACAATGTTCACGCGCGCGTCAGTACACTGCGCCGACAGGATGGTGGCGATCAGCAACTCAAAAGGGTTTGAGTGGTTGAGCGAACACCTCGCGTCCGGATAGGCACGCTTCAGTCGACGAATCATCTTTCGAACTTTTTGCTTCACTTCTGTCGTCATGTTCTTTGCCATCATCTGCGCCCGTGTGCAATCTTCGCCGCTTCCGGCAAAGAGCGCAATCTGATCATTGCAGCTACGCCCAGGAAAGGTCCCGGCGCGAGAATCGCAAACGCGTATTGCCAACCCACAAGGCCCACGAGGCGTGGCACCAGTTCGATCGAAACCGTGGTCAGCAAAAACCCGATGCACATCTGCATCGTCAGCGCAGTTCCCACGTATCGCGGATCGCCCAGCTCAGTGACGCAAGCGGAAAACTGCGCCGAATCCGCTACCACGCTGGCGCCCCAGATTGCCGCGACGAACAAAAGTAGAAAAGGATTTCCACCAAAGAGAAAGCCAATCAGCAGACAGCATGTGCCGCTAATCCCCATCGCCCATGAAGTGACAACTGTGCGGCCGATGCGATCGGCAATTAGCCCAGCCGCGACGCATCCAGCGGCGCCACATCCGATCACCAAAAACGCCGCAACTTCCGCCGACACCGAGGAAGCCTTTGTCACCTCCATGCTCGCGCGAATCATCACCGGCAGCCAGGCCCACATCGCGTAGAGTTCCCACATGTGCCCGAAGTAGCCGAAGCTGGCGAGGCGCACACCCCGATTGCTGAAGACCGCGAATGCCTGCCGCCAGTCAAACTTCGCGGCGGGCAAGGCATGCGGCCCATCGTTAACAAAGAGGAGCACGATAAGCCCGCCAACAATCGCCAGCAACGAGACGAAGAGAATGTTCTGACGCCAATTTGTGCTGCCCAGCGCGTTAACCAAATAGGGCGAAGCTTTTCCCAACGTGAGCGCGCCGACCAGGACTCCGAGAGCCATTCCACGTCCTCGCTGAAACCACGTCGCCAGAATTTTCATCCCCGGCGGATAGACTCCGGCCAGAAAAAGGCCGGTCAGGAATCGCAAAGCAATTGCAGTGTTGGCGTCGTGGGCATAGGCGCCGAATGCCGCATTGGCGATTGCCCCTGCGAAAGCGCAAAGCGCCAAAAGGTAACGAACGTTAATAACGTCTGGGAGATTGAGAAACGCGCTGAGCAAGGTGCCGACTACAAAACCGAGTTGCACTGCGATCGTCAACCAGCTAACGCTCGTATCGCTTAGGTTCCATTCACTGCGCAGCGCCGGGACCACCGCCGCCGCACTAAACCAGAGCGACATCGCGAGCAACTCCGCAAACGAGAGCAAGACAAGCGTGCGCCAGCGGCCCGGTGCCGATCCACTTTCAGTCAAGCCCCCACTGTCACCCGCTCCTGCGCCCAGCGGCAATTCGAATCGTGTTATCCTAAAACGCATTCAAATTTCCCCCGATATTAAGCTTTGCACTTCACGCGTAGGTGCGTCTAGCGCCTAGTGTCGTTTAACGCTATGAGTGAGTTTCTCGGAACGCTATCGGCCAAGCTCGGCAAGGTCTCGGGATACGCCGAAGAGCAACCGGTGCGTGCCGAGATATTCAGCGTCGAACGCCTTGAACAATATGCCCAAACGCTCGCCGCCGAACACCGAACTGTCACCCGGAAGGGGCGCGCTCAGCTCCTCCCGCGCCTTGAGGATAACGGTCGCAAGCTCGTCGGCGCTTACCGCATCCTAGTCGAAACCATTCGCAACGGCCATGCGATTTCACCCGCCGCCGAGTGGCTCATCGACAACTTTCACATCGTTGAAGAACAACTCCGCGAGATTCGCGAAGACTTGCCGAAGAGTTACTACCACGAACTACCGAAGTTGGCCGATGGTGAACTTAAGGACTACCCGCGAATCTATGCGGTCGCCCTCGAACTAATCGCGCACACAGACTGTCGGCTCGACACAGCCACACTGCGCCGGTTCATCGCTTCATACCAAACGGTTGCTCCGCTTTCGATCGGTGAATTGTGGGCAGTTGCGATTACGCTGCGTTTGGCGTTGGTAGAAAATCTTCGCCGGCTAGCTTTGTTGATAGTGCGCGGCCGCGAAGAACGCGAACTCGCCGACAAGCTCGCTGACAAGTTGTTGGAACTGGCAAAGCGCCAGCCGAGCGCCCTCATCCCAACCATCTCCGAGCGCCTGGGCAAGCACGGGCAATTTCCGCAGACTTTGGTCGTCCAACTTACGCAGCGTCTGCGCGAACAAGATCCGGCCGTGATGCCAGTGACGGATTGGATGGAACGTCAACTCGCTAAACAAAACACAAGCGTGGAAGCAATCATTCATGCCGAACATCAACGTCAGGCCGCCACCCAGGTAACCGTCGGCAACATCATCACCAGCATGCGTCTCCTCTCGACGCTCGAATGGCGCGACTTCTTCGAAAGCGTCAGCTTGATCGAACCTATGCTGGCTCAGGATCCTGCCGGCGCCTATTCGAAAATGGAGTTTGCTACGCGCGATCGTTACCGGCACGTCATCGAACGCATCAGCAAGCGTACGCGCTCCGATGAACTTGAAATCGCGCGGGCCGCGGTCGACCTGGCTGCCAATGCGCATGGAGACGCCGCGTCGGCAATCCCGTCGTCGCACGTTGGTTACTACTTTGTCGACGGCGGACTCGCGCAACTTGAAAAAGACTTTGCTTACAAAGCGCCGTTGGGTGAATCGCTGCGACGCTTCTGCGTAAACCATGCAACGGTTGCCTACCTGGGCGGCTTAACTGTCTTTACAACCCTCGTTCTCCTCCTGCTCGTCAGTGCGATGAATCGAGCGGGTGCCGGCTGGCCATTGCTGGTTCTGACAGTTTTGCTCGGACTCATTCCCGCCAGCGATCTGGCTCTTGGCGTTTTGAATTGGGACGTTACCCATTTGTTTTCGCCGCGCCTGCTGCCACGCATGGAAACCGTCAAGGGAATTCCCGAAGACGCCCGCACGATGGTGGTGATACCGACCATCTTTTCGAGCGAACCAGTCGTAAATGAGCTAGTCGAAAAGCTGGAAGTGCATTTTCTTGGCAACCAGGACAGCCACATCTACTTCGGCCTGCTCGGTGATTTCAAAGATGCCGACCGCGAAAATGAGCCAGACGACGAAGCCTTGCTCGCCGCCGCGAAAGCGGGCATCGCGCGCCTGAACAGCAAATATGTCCAGAGCCCGGAGATGCCAAATCGCTTTCATCTATTTCACCGCCGGCGGAAGTGGAATCCCGGCGAGCGGAAATGGATTGGGTGGGAACGCAAACGCGGCAAGCTCGAAGAATTCAATCGCCTTCTGCGCGGCGCTACCGACACGAGCTTCATCGAAAATTCCGCCGACGAGTCGCTGCTGATGGGGACGCGTTATGTAATCACGCTCGACTCCGACACCCAACTCCCCCGCGACGTAGCGCGCAAGCTCATCGGCGCCGCGGTTCATCCGTTAAATCGGCCAAGCGTCGATCCCAACACTAATCGCGTCACGCGCGGTTACGGCATTCTGCAACCGCGTGTCAGCATTTCGCTCGCCAGCGCCTCCCGCTCGAAGTTTGCGCGCATATTTTCCGGCAACACCGGTATCGATCCCTACACGACTGCAGTTTCCGACGTCTATCAGGACCTGTTTTGCGAAGGAAGTTTTACCGGCAAGGGACTGTACGACGTTGACGCTTTTCAGGCCGCGTTGCACAACCGCGTTCCGGAAAACGCGCTGCTGAGTCACGACCTCTTCGAGTCACTGTTTGCGCGAACCGCATTGATTACCGACATCGAGCTGCTGGATGAGTACCCGGCGTTCTACGACGCGTACGCCAAACGGCAGCATCGTTGGACGCGTGGCGACTGGCAGATTCTGCGTTGGTTGTTTCCCAAAGTGCCCGACGCCGGCAGGCAGAAGGTCGCCAATTCCCTGCCGCTGATTTCACGTTGGAAAATTCTCGACAATCTGCGCCGCAGCCTGGTAGCCCCTTCGATGTTTCTCTGGCTGCTCGCGGCCTGGACAGTTTTTCCCGGCTCGCCGCTGCTATGGAGCTTGTTCATTGTCTTGACGATCGCATTTCCGGTCTACCTGCACGTCACTACCAGCCTCTTAATTCATCCGCGCGGCATTCCCTGGACCAGCCACTTCTGGAGCGTTTGGGGCGACGCGCGCACCAACGCTGCGCAGGTCGCGCTGTCGGTCATCCTGCTTCCGCATCAAGCTTACTTAATGTCTGACGCGATTGGGCGCACCGTCTATCGCAAACTGATCTCGCGGAAGAAATTGCTTGAATGGGTGACCGCCGCCGACGCGGAAAAGACCGGACGCCACAATCTGACGGCGTTTCTCTGGTTCATGCTGCCCGCCGAGTTGTTGGCACTGGAAGCGGCAGGGCTCACCTTCAGCATTAGACCAGCGGCGTTGCCGGTGATGGCGACGTTTGTGGTCATCTGGCTCCTGGCTCCTTTCGTGGCCTATTCGGTCAGCACCGCTCAAGTTACCGAGCGCCCGGCGTTGAGCGCTGATGACGTAAAGTTCGCGCGGCTGATCGCCCGGCGCACCTGGCGTTTCTTTGAAGCGTTTGTAGGCGCTGAAGACAACTGGCTGCCACCCGACAACTTTCAGGAAGATCCCGCGCCCGTCATTGCACATCGCACGTCGCCAACGAATATCGGATTGCTCATGCTCGCAAATGCTTCAGCTCACGACCTCGGCTATCTCAGTTCGCTGGAGTTTCTCGAGCGCGGCGAGTTGACCTTCGCGACTCTGGAGAAACTGGGAAAGTTTCGCGGGCACCTTTTCAACTGGTACGACACCAAGACTCTGCAGCCGCTGCCACCGCAATACATTTCTACTGTCGACAGCGGGAATCTCGCCGGGCATCTCATTGCGCACAAGCAAGCATGCATCGAGCTTCCCGACACCAGGCTCTTCGACGATCGGATCACTCAAGGCCTCAGCGACACGATCAACGCGATCTCCGATGAAGCGGATAAGCTGGGCCGGGTTCGGCAACGCACCGAGGTAGTGACAGTCAGTCAGTTGCGCAATGAAATTGAGGCTTGCCGGGCTCTGCTATCGCTCGACGACGTCGATCACCTGCCGTCCTGGTTTTCACTTTTCGAACGTCTGGGCCGCCGTATTTCTGAAATCGAAGATATCGTCAGCGCCCTGGCGCACGAGCATGGCGAAGTAAATTTCCAGGAACTGCGTTGGTGGGTGGCGACCCTGCGGCGCCAGGTGAAGGCGTTTGCCCGCGATGCAGAAACGCTGGCGAGTTGGGGACGGCTACATTCTCAATTCGAAGCCGAGACCCTCGCGCCAACTGTGGAACCAAATGAAAATGACGACCACAGCGAAACTCGGCTTGGCTCGCTGCTGAAACTGCTGGCTACTGTCCCCACGCTCGCCGAAATCGCTGACACTCGCGATACGGCGCTCGACCAACTGGCGGAGATTCAAAGCGAT
>JANMVC010000453.1:0-8294 GCA_031392315.1 Pyrinomonadaceae bacterium
CCGAGCCCGCCGCTTGGTCCATAGCCCCAGTTTCTGCTGTGCGGCCATCGCGGGACCGCACCTAACAGCAGGAGAATCAAAATAATTACGAGGAGCAGACCTATACTCATCTTAGACCACCTCCATTGTCTCGGCAGTTAATGAACGGGGGCCAATCTGATTACTACTGTCAGGGGATGTGGTGAAGGTAACGATTTTCAGGACGTGCGTCAATGCATGATTTACTGGCCAGCCAACGCTAATGCCTTGCCTGCCTCCAGAAGATCGTTGGACGTCGCGACGCTCGTTGCCTCCGAGTAAATCCGCAGCATTGGTTCAGTGCCTGACTGGCGAAACAATACCCACGATTCGTCTTCGAAAAGGAGCTTCACGCCGTCTAAAGTTTCAACAGCGGTCACAGCGTATCCAGCGAATTCGCTGGGCGTCGCGGTTGCCAGGCGTTCGATTAACTGTTGGCCGTGAGCGGTCTCAACGTGCAAATCCTTCCGGCCAAAATGAAATTCGCCGAACTCGCGATGCAACTCGCGCAACATTTCCGAAGGCGGTTGGCCCGCCGCAATCACCGCTTCCAGGAAAAGAAGGGAATTGAGAATGCCATCACGTTCGGGAATGTGATCCTTGACCCCGATGCCGCCTGACTCTTCCGCGCCGATCAGAATGTCGTCGTTCAACATCAGGTCGGCTATGTATTTGAAACCGATCGCGGTTTCATAAAGCTTCAAGCCATGCGCCGCAGCGATTCGTTTCATCAGCACTGACTGTGAAAACGTCCGCACGACGCCGCCAGTCATCTGGCGATTGCGCACGAGGTGCAACAGGACGAGCGGGACGACTGCATGCATGGTCATTGTTTCGCCGTGCTCATCGACAGCTCCGACGCGGTCCGCGTCACCGTCAGTCGCCAGCCCCACCAGCGCCTGCATTTCTCTCACGCGGTTTTTTAGCGCGCCAAGGTTGCTGTCGATAGGTTCGGGATTGACACCGCCAAAGAGTGGATCGCGATGGCCGCGGATTGTTTCCACCTTGAGTTTGCCGCCAGTGAGAAAACTCTCCACCCACTTGCCGCCGGCGCCGTGCATAGGATCGACAATCACCGTGGCGTTCGCATTTCGCAGGCGGTCCAGATCGATGTAAGCAGCGATCTGTGCACGGTAACTTTCCAGCACCGGCGCCAGCAGTTCGTCACTGTTGGCTGGCACAGCCGCTTTTCGAGGCGGGTTGGCGTCTACCAGTTTCTCCACCGCGGCGGTCGTTTCCGGTGCTGCGCTGCCACCCCAGGGCGCTTTGATTTTGAACCCATTGAAGTAGGCGGGGTTGTGTGAAGCTGTGATCACGACACCGCCATCTGCGCCGAGTTGCTTCACCGCCCAGGAGATCAGCGGCGTGGGGACGGCTTCGTTGAAGCACGAAACGCGCACGCCGTTTCCCGCGAGTACTTCGGCAGCGCGGGCCGCAAACTCTTGCGAGAGAAAGCGCCGGTCATAACCGACAACCACAAATGGCGATTCGGTCTGGCCCAGCAGGTAGTCGGCATACGCCTGGGTCACGCGCTCGAGATTAGCGAACGTATAGTCGCGCGCGATGACAGCTCGCCAGCCGTCGGTACCGAATTTGATTTTTGCGAGGTCAGTCATTCCGAATCAGAAGCGCGGAGCGTTGTCCGCGAATGTCCGACAAACTTCAGTTTGTCGATCAAGACCGATTGCCAAAATTCGACAAACTAAAGTTTGTCGGACACTTGCCCAGTGATCGTGTAGTCAGTTAGCGAAGTCTTATCGCCCAGGACTGAGCCTGGGCCAACGACGGCGGAGCGGCCGATATGGCAGCCGCGACCAACAATTGCGCCGGTGATCGTCGCCGCCGTGCCCACCCGCGTGTGCGGCCAAACGACGGAATTTTCGACCCGCGCGCGTTCCTCCAGGAAACACCCTTTGCCCAGGACGGAATTGATCACTTGCGCGCCAGGCTTGATTTGACAGTCGTCGCCGATCACCGAGAGATCGTCGAGTTCCGCCGCTGTCGCCGAATCAAAAGTTCCGCGGCGTTCCTTCAAATGAATCCGTCCCACCTTGCCTCCCAGCAGATCATGATGCACCTGGAGGTAACGCTCCGGCGTGCCTATGTCGATCCAATAAGTGCGCGGCGCAACGTGCGCGAAGAAAGCTTCTTTTCGTTTCAGCAGTTCCGGAAATAGGCCGTACTCAAACGAATGGTTTTCGCCCGTCGGAATCAGGTCGAGGACTTTCGGCTCCAGGATGTACGTTCCGGCGTTGATCGTATTGCAAGTGATCTCGTCGGCCTTCGGTTTCTCGAGAAAGCGGCGGATGCGCCCGTCGCTCTCAGTTTCAACCAGGCCGTAAGCCGAGGGGTTTTCGACGGGAGTTAAAACTATGGTGGCGGTGGCCGCACGCTCTGTGTGTTCGCGGATGACGGCCTTGAGGTCGAGGTCGGTCAGGATGTCTCCGTTGAAAACTACGGTGGGTTCGCGAATCAGATCTTCAGCAAACTTGTATGCACCGGCCGTTCCCATCGGCTGTGGCTCGACTGTGTATTTCAGTTTGACGCCATAC
Source organism: Pyrinomonadaceae bacterium (assembly GCA_031392315.1). GTDB lineage: Bacteria > Acidobacteriota > Blastocatellia > Pyrinomonadales > Pyrinomonadaceae > PSRF01. Next base: position 2,571 of record JANMVC010000453.1, read on the forward strand.
GCTGAACCGTCTTCGAGCAACTGCTCGATCTTGTCAGGTTGGTACGAAAGCGAGAGGGTAATGTCGGTGATGCCGGCGCGACGCAGCGTGTCGATCTGGTAAAGCAGGAACGGCCGATTGCAGATCGGCACAATTGGCTTGGGTGTGTAAACCGTCAGCGGACGCAGCCGCGTGCCTTTGCCGCCGGCAAGAATTAGTGCTTGCATGTTTGATTATGGAAATGTTGGTTTGAAGGTTGAATAGCGAGGCGAGTCTAACATCCGGTTGCGAAGCTTATCAATTCGGCGACTCTGTAACGCAACCTGTTAGTTTGCGGCGCGACCTGATCGATTGCCTTATGAGGCGCAAATGAGACGCAAACTAACAGTTTGCGTTACATCGGCATCCTTGACACCCCTGCGGGTAAATAGTAAATCGTAAACAGATAATATTCATCGAACATATTTTTCGCAGCAGTTGTGGAGTTGTGCATGAGTGAAACTCGGGAAGCGGTGATCATTAGCGCGGTCAGGACGCCGGTGGGAAAATTTCTGGGCTCGTTGAAGGGATTTGCGGCAACAGACTTGGGCGCGATTGTTGTGCGGGAAAGCGTCCGGCGCGCGGGCGTAGCCGGGGAAGATGTTGACGAAGTGATCATGGGTTGTGTCATCCAGGCCGGACTGGGCCAGAACCCAGCGCGACAGGCAGCATTGCGCGGCGGGTTGCCGCCGGCTGTTTCAGCGGTGACGGTGAACAAAGTTTGCGGTTCTGGTTTGAAGGCCGTGATGATGGCCGCGCAAGGGATTCAACTGGGCGATACGGACATAGTTGTGGCCGGCGGCATGGAGTCGATGTCCAATGCTCCCTATCTGATTCCCAAAGGCCGCGAAGGTTACCGACTCGGCAATGGCGTGCTGGTTGACGCGATGATTAACGACGGCCTGTGGGATGCTTATAACGATTATCACATGGGCTGCACCGGCGAAGTGGTGGCTGAAAAGTTTGACGTCAGCCGCGAACAGCAGGACGAGTATGCGTTGAACTCGCATCGTAAGGCGGCGTCGGCAATCAGAGCAGGAAAGTTCAAAGACGAAATCGCTCCGGTTGAGATTCCTCAGCGAAAGGGCGCGGCGCTGATTTTCGATACTGACGAAACTGTGCGCGAAGACACGTCGCTGGAAGCGCTCGCGAAGCTGAAGCCGGCATTTAAGAAAGACGGCGGGACTGTCACGGCGGGTAATGCACCTGGCGTTAACGATGGCGCTTCGGCAGTGGTGGTTACGTCGAGCGAGCGGGCCAAGTCGCTGGGAATCGAGCCGATGGCGCGTATTGTGGCACAGGCCACCTCAGGACTCGAACCGGCGATGGTAATGATGGCGCCGGTAGAGGCGATCAGGAAGGTCTTACGAAAAGCGGGCTGGGCGATTGAGGACGTTGATTTGATTGAGTTGAATGAGGCCTTCTCCGTGCAGGCTGTCGCGATCACCAAAGAGCTCGGTTTGGATCCAGAGCGGATCAATGTAAACGGCGGCGCAGTGGCGCTGGGACATGCGATTGGGCAGTCGGGCTCGCGTCTGTTGACGACGATGCTTTATGAATTGAAGCGCCGGGACGCGCATCGCGGAGTAGTTTCGCTTTGCCTCGGTGGCGGCAACGCAGTGGCGTTGGCAGTTGAACGCTAGGTAGGACAGGCATTCCTGCCTGTCCAATGCTGCCTTGTCAGAACCGCCTGCGTCAGCGGGCGGAATTATAAGGCTTGAAAGGCCCACCCGCTTACGCAGGTGGTTCTGACTTATGAATGAAATTATTGGAGTAGTCGGTTCGGGAACCATGGGTAATGGCATTGCCCAGGTGGCGGCGCGGGCCGGCTACAGCGTGGTGATGCGCGACGTACAGGATGAATTCTTGCAACGCGGCCTTAGCGCCATCGATAAGAGTCTGCAGCGGGATGTGGACAAGGAGCGGTTGACCGCCGACGAGAAGCAGGCGGTCATCGGTCGCATCCGCACCACCACCCGGATCGAGGATGTGAGTGAAGCCTCGTTCGTAATCGAAGCAGTAACTGAAAACCTGCTGGTGAAGGCTGAACTCTTCAAAGCGCTCGATTCCATTTTGCCGCCCGAAGCGATTCTGGCCTCCAACACATCGTCAATCTCCATCACCAAACTGGCAGCGACTACGCAGCGACCGGACAGAGTCATAGGTATGCACTTCATGAATCCGGTTCCGGTGATGAAACTGGTGGAGGTTATCCGCGGGATTGCCACTTCGGATGAGACTTATCAAAAAGTGCGCGCGCTAACTGAGAAGCTTGGCAAGACATCGCTCGACTGCAACGATTCGCCGGGGTTTGTTTCAAATCGCGTGCTGATGCCGATGATCAATGAAGCGATTTTCACGCTTTACGAAGGTGTGGCCACTCGCGAGAGCATTGATGGGATAATGAAGCTGGGGATGAACCACCCCATGGGCCCGCTGGCGCTGGCCGACTTCATTGGCCTGGACGTTTGCCTGGCGATACTCAATGTCTTGTACGACGGCTTTGGTGATCCCAAGTATCGCGCTTGTCCAATGTTGAAGCAGTATGTTGACGCTGGCTGGCTGGGGAAGAAAAAGGGGCGCGGGTTTTATGAATACTAAGAGTTTGTAACGCAAACTGTTAGTTTGCGTGCATTCGACAGGACTGAGTGTCATATGCGAAGAAGGCCGCAAACTAACAGTTTGCGTTACATATGAAGATGACGATAGTTTCCCATTATTGCCAAAAGTGCCTGGCGGCGAACCCTCTGGGCCAGGAGTTTTGTGCCCGTTGCGGCACCAGGCTGATGATTGTCGTCGAAACTCCCGCAGGCCGTTATGAGTTCGCAGAGTCGGCGGTGTCGAGTGAAGAGCATCTGCTGGAGCGGATATCGGGACTCGAAAGCCGGCAAAGCCGATTAACCGAGAAGCTTGAGCGAGCACTCGACCTGTTGTTGCGCCAGGCGCAGAATTCGCATTTTGATCGCTCGTTGGTGAAGGCATTGGCTGGCCTGCTGAGTGATGACGGCATCATCGATAACGACAGACTTGAGCGCGCTTGGCTCGATCGGTGTCAAAGGGAAGCGGAGGAGCAACAAGAAAGTGAACGACGTGAAGGTCTGCGTCTCAAGATATTGGCCCGGTTCCTCGGCGTCGAGCGCGCCGCGTTTGAGCGGTTAGTGAACGAGGGCTTTCTACTGATTGAAGACGAGCAAGTCAGCGGCGGGATTCGCGCCCTTCATCGCGCGGCCGAAGTTAATCCCGGAAACGCGCCGTTGCTGGCGTTTTTGGGCGAGCATTATTACAAGCGCGGTAAGACGGCGAAGGCCCAAAGTTTTCTTTCCAAAGCTTATGCGACGGAACCAGCCGACGAGCGGGTGCAATTGCTGCTGGGGTTGACTTGCGCAGATGAAGGCGACGCTGAGCGCGCTAAGCAACTATTGCGCGGTTCGACGCGGCTCGGCGGATCTGCTTTCGCCGCACATTTCGGATTGGGACGACTCTTCGTCGCCCAGGAGCAATGGCAAGAGGCGGTTCGTGAGTTCAAGCTCGCTCTGGTCGCGAAAGCTTCGCCCGAGGCGCATTATGCCATCGGACGGGTCTACTTCGAGCAAGGGCGCGATTCGCTCGCGGCGCGCCATCTGCGGAAGGCGGTTGAGCTCGACGAGGACTACAACGAAGCGTTGCATCTGTTGGGTCTGGTTTATGAACGAACCGGCCGAAAGGTGCTCGCCAACAGGTATTTTGAGAGAGCCGGTTCAGGCGCGTTTGTCGCTCCCGTGGCTCGTAAGTTGAATCAGCACTCGGGAGCCGCGCCCGCAGTTGATCATCGCTTCAGATTGTCGCCCACGAAATCCCGGAAACTCATTACCGGAGGAGAGCGGCGGCTGGCTGAGACGCTCCGCCAGGATGCGCTCAATTTCGACCGCGCCGCAGATAAGCCGGCAGATGCGGGGCGACGCTAGATACCGCGTCTTTGACAGTCTGGTGGCCGTGGTTATAATGGCCTTTTGCGCATTAGCCGATAATTTACGCTATTCGCAATAGAGTGGGATGTGATGCGGATTGACCTTGCGAGTCTGGAGGGCGGGAAAGGTGAGTTTGCTCACTCCTACTTGCCAGAAGAACTTGATTTGCGGGATGAAGCACTACAATTGCTTTCGCCGCCCGTGGTTTCAGGTCATATTCGCAGGGAAGGTGCGCGACTGAAGGTGGACGGGAAAGTCGCAGCCCAGCTTCAGCTTGAGTGCGACCGCTGTCTGAAGCCCATCGAGTTTCCGGTCGCTTCGCGTTTTGACCTTGAGTATGTGACTCAGGCTGATTATCAGGCGCAGCAGGCCATTGAGTTGACTGAAGAGGACCTGGACCTTTCGGTTTTTGATGGCGAGGTGATTGAGATTGATGAATTGGTGAGGGAGGAGTTGCTGCTCGCCGTTCCTACTCATTTGCTTTGTCGAGAAGATTGCAAAGGCGTTTGCCTGACTTGTGGCGTGGATCGCAATATTATCGAGTGCCGCTGTGGCGAAGAGGAAATTGACCCCCGTTGGGCAGGACTGAAAAGGCTAGTGAATAGTGAAGAGTGACGAGCAGGTGTGCCCTGCTATTTAGTTTTCACCATTTACGATTTACGACTGGAGCAATTATGCCAAATCCAAAACGACGACATTCCAAAGCCCGCCGCGGCAAGCGGCGCGCGCACGATGCCCTGCAAGTTCCGCAGCCAACTCTCTGCCCGAATTGCCAGGAGCCCCGCATGCAGCACCGAGTCTGCCCGAAGTGTGGCCACTACAAGGGCCGCCAGGTCGTGCAGGTAGAACAAACCTAATCCGACAATAACAATCGTCTGTGCGAAACCAGTCGAAGAATGAAGCCCGACTGACGGGAAAAGTCGTTCTCGACGCGATGGGAAGCGACCACGCGCCGCACCCTGAAATTGACGGCGCGCTCGCGGCCGCCCGTGATTTCGGCGTCACAGTAATTCTGGTGGGCCAGCCGGAAAAAGTTGAGCCTGAGCTGCGACGCTGTGGCTGGAGAGGCGATGGCGATCGCGGAATCGAGTTGGTGGAAGCTGCGGAAGTGATTGGCATGGGCGAGCCAGTTGCCAGCTCGGTCAGACGCAAGAAGAAAAGTTCTTTGAGAGTTGGATTGCGGTTGGTCAAGGAAGGGAAGGCGGACGGTTTTATCTCCGCCGGCAACACAGGCGCGGCGATGGCAACCGCGAAAATGGTGCTGGGCATGCTTCCCGGCGTTGACCGCCCTGCTTTGGCTGCCCTGATCCCGACCAAGTCGACGAAGCCAACCTTGCTGCTCGATGTGGGAGCGAATTCCGAGTGCAAACCTCATCATCTGGTGCAGTTTGCTATTATGGGCGACGCTTACTCGCGAGCTGTGCTGGGCACGGTTGGGCCTGTGGTTGGACTGATGAGCATCGGCGAAGAGGAAGCCAAGGGCAACGACCTGACCAAGGAAGCGTTTCCGCTGTTGCGGGAGATGTCGAGTCTAAACTTCATGGGCAACGTCGAAGGTCGGGACGTCTTTTCCGGTGCGGTAGACGTGATCGTTACCGACGGCTTTACCGGGAATGTCATGCTCAAGCTTTCGGAGGGCCTAACTGACGCTATGCTCTCGATGATCAAACGAGAGCTGACCGCGTCGGCGGTGACTAAGGCAGGAGCGATGCTGGCGAAGCCCGCTTTTCGAAATATCAAGAAGCGGCTCGACTATTCC
>JANMVC010000521.1:0-3342 GCA_031392315.1 Pyrinomonadaceae bacterium
TCCAGGCCATCACTATCGGCGAACAGCAAACGGGTCAGGCTAAACGCGAACTGGTGGAAGCAAACCTGCGCCTGGTAGTTTCCATCGCGAAAAAGTATACCAACCGCGGTTTGCAGTTTCTGGACTTAATCCAGGAAGGCAACATCGGGCTGATGAAGGCGGTGGACAAGTTTGAGTGGCGGCGTGGTTACAAGTTTTCCACCTACGCTACGTGGTGGATTCGCCAGGCGATCACGCGAGCGATAGCCGATCAGGCGCGCACGATTCGGATCCCGGTGCACATGATTGAAACGATTAACAAACTGATCCGCACGTCGCGCCAACTTGTGCAGGAGCTGGGACACGAGCCGTCCAGCGAAGAGATTGCCAGGAAGATGGACATTCCCGTGTCGAAGGTCCGGAAGGTTTTGAAGATTGCCCAGGAACCGATTTCGCTGGAAACCCCGATCGGCGAAGAAGAAGATTCCCACCTCGGCGATTTCATCGAGGATAAGTCGATCCTGAATCCGGCGGATGCCGTGGTCGCCTCAAATCTGCGCGAGATTACCGACGAAGTATTGGCGACGTTGACGCCGCGCGAAGAAAAAGTTATCAAGCTGCGTTTTGGTTTGGGCACTACCGGGTCGGAGCACACGCTCGAAGAAGTGGGTCAGCATTTTGCGGTGACGCGCGAGCGCATCCGCCAAATCGAAGCGAAGGCCCTGCGCAAACTGCGCCATCCCTCACGCTCCCGCAAGCTCAAAGCATTTCTCGACCACACCCAGCAGGTTGGGTAGGACGGATTCAACTCCCAGTGCATACCCGCTAAGTGAAATACAAAAGTTTTTTCATTCACACCTGGCTTTAGCCAGGTGATTCGCAAGCCATGACATTGGGAAACCGTTTAAACGGTTTCGGCTTTACCTGCCGCAAAGCCCCTGGCTAAAGCCAGGGGTGAATGAGAGGAACCAGTAAAAGCTCCTGGCGAACTCAGGTGTTGCACCTCCAAATTGAGTTCGCGAAAGGGCAGGCAAGCCCGCTTGTCCCAACTTATTTGAACGTAAGGAAAGCAGTGCTCTTAACGGTGTGGTCAAAAGTGAAGTTGTAAGTGTAACCAGGGAAATTGATGGGCTTGGTAAACTGCACCCGCACTTCCATGCGCTGATCCTTGCGCTCAGGTGAGATTACAGCGTCGGGAGGCAGGCCGTATTCCGGGGCGGCCTTCTTGAGTTGGTCCTTCACCCAGGCCGGATCGTATCCCTGCGTGCTGGCAACGTCCGCGTTGTGCTGCATCAGATCCTTGAACATATAGGATTGGTAGGAAACCGGAATATACAAATATCCGACGTAGGCCACCGCCGCGATAATCAAAATGACGACAATTAACTTAAGCCTCGCGCCTCCGCGTTCACTCGCTCTTGCGTTTGTCTTCATCATGGATTCCCAACCTTTCACCCACTACCTGATTCCCAAAACGGTCCTTAACGACGATTGCAGCAGACGCGCGCTAAGTTCTTTGCCGTCCACTATGCGAGGCCGCCCAATTCGCTCAAGCAAAACCCATTTGACGTGTCCGCCGGAAACTTTCTTATCGCGGCCAATCGCGCTGATGATTTCCGTCGCGCTTAAGTCGCTCGTCCGTGGCAAGCGGCCGCAAAGCCGCACGCCCGCGCGAAGTGATTCTAACTCTGCGGGCGGCAGTAAGCCTAGATGTTTTGATAATTCGCCCGCCAACAACATGCCGTGGCCCACCGCCTCGCCATGACGAAACCGTCGATAGCGGGTAACTGTCTCGAGCGCATGCGCGACGGTATGGCCGAAATTTAGAATACGCCGCGAACGACGATCAAGACGGGCCGTATCCTCGCGTTCGTCTCCGGCCACAATTGACGCCTTGAAAGCACACTGCGCCGCGATCAATTCTTCCAGACGAGACGTTACGAGCGCGCCACCGGCCTGAAGCCGGGTCAAGCAATCAACCGTCTGCTGGAAAAGTTTGCGGCTTCCAACCGCTCCCTGCTTCACACTTTCACACCAGCCGGCTACCAGCTCGCGCGGCGGTAACGTGTTGAGCGTCTTGATGTCGATGATGACAGCGCGAGGCTGATGAAACGCGCCCACAAGATTCTTTCCGGCCGGAAGGTTGACGCCCGTCTTGCCACCAACTGAGGAATCAATTTGCGCCAGCAGCGTCGTCGGAATCTGAATGAAGGGAATGCCGCGCAGGTAGGTGGCGGCGGCGAATCCGGCCACATCGCCAACAATTCCGCCGCCCAGCGCGATGACGACGTCGTTTCGCTCGAGCCGGCAATCGCTGAAAAAACTAACCGCATTCTCAACCGTGCGCATCGACTTAAAGCGTTCGCCGTCGCCAATCAGCCACGGCCAGGCGGTGAGTCCGCTCGCTTCGATACTGCGGATCACTGCAGTTCCATAGAGATCAAACACCTTGGCATTTGAGACTACGACGACACGCTGTGCCTGTTTACTTAAACTGCGACGGACGATCCTGCCGGACGCGGACAAGAGCCCGCGGCCAATCCTTATTTCGTATTCCTGCGCTCGGCCTGCTGTCTGAACTTGTATGCGAATCACGTCCAACAGCGTAAGCACTAGCCTGCTCGTAAGCAAGGGTTGTTTTTTCTGTCCTCTGGCGATGGCGTAACAGAAACGGGAAAGGGCACGTTCAACTCGAAAGTTGATCGTGCCCCTCTCCAGAATTTGTGGTCACTGTCCTCACCCCAGCAACCACTGAGACGGAGGATTCACCAACCGTCTCTTCTTGCCCCGCCGCCCCTATCGCAACGCGCGTGCCGAGATTGATCAGCGCCCAAGATTAGTCGTCGCCCTCGCTTTTGCTATCGTTCTTTCAGTCAGCGGAAACTTGAGGGCGCGTGCTCGTTTGGGCGAAATGTAAATCTTTCAGAGTTGCCGGCAAAAAGTTCATTGTTGGGTGGTGGGTCGGTTTGATGGTAGCACGCGCATCTTGCGCGTGATTCACGGGCGGGACGCCCGTGCCACTCTTGAGTCTGACCCAGTACCCATTGCTGCGAGCGGCGGGTTAAGCGCCGAGTGCTTGCTGAATCACGCTGACGAGGTATCGGGCCTGGACGTCTATTTCGCTTTGGCTTTCGCCTTCAATCATCACCCGCGCGAGTGGTTCAGTGCCGGAGTAGCGCAACAACAGCCGTCCGCGCGAGCCGATCTCTGTCTCGATCTGTTGGGCGGCATCCCGGATAGCCGCCACTTCGTCAAAGGGCTGCTTCACTTTCACCTTCACATTGAGGAGCGTTTGCGGGAAAGTTTGGAAGCCCTCGGTCAACTCGTGCAGCGGCTTCCCTTCCTCGATAATCGCGCGCAGCA
>JANMVC010000638.1:0-3681 GCA_031392315.1 Pyrinomonadaceae bacterium
GCCGCCCGCTCACGCAGGCGGTTCTGACCCGAACAATCAGAAGTCCACATTCCAAAATCCATAAGCTATGAGCACTGAACCAAACAAAGTTATCTATTCCATGGTCGGCGTCAGCAAGTTTTACGACAAGAAGCCGGTCCTTAAAAACATCTACCTTTCATATTTCTACGGCGCGAAGATCGGCGTCATCGGCCTGAACGGATCCGGCAAGTCTTCCCTTCTGCGCATCCTCGCCGGCGTGGACAAGGATTTCAATGGCGAGACAGTCATCTCGCCGGGCCACACCATCGGTTTCCTCGAACAGGAACCGCTCATCAACGACGCGCGCACCGTCCGCGAAGTTGTGGAAGAGGCCGTGCAGGAAACTGTCGGCTTGCTGAAAGAGTTCGACGAGATTAACGCCAAGTTTGGCGAGGAAATGTCTGACGAAGCGATGGACAAACTCCTCGCGCGGCAGGGCGAGGTGCAAGAAAAGCTCGACCATGCGGACGCGTGGGATCTTGATTCGCGTCTGGAGATGGCGATGGACGCCTTACGCTGTCCCCCGCCGGAGACGCCGGTGAAAATTCTATCTGGCGGCGAACGTCGCCGGGTCGCGTTGTGCCGTCTGCTTCTGAAAAAGCCGGACATCCTGCTGCTCGACGAGCCCACCAACCATCTCGATGCAGAATCTGTGGCGTGGCTTGAGCATCATTTGCAGAGTTACCCAGGCACGATCATCGCAGTCACTCACGATCGATATTTTCTCGACAACGTTGCCGGATGGATTCTCGAACTCGATCGCGGCGAGGGCCTGCCCTTCAAGGGAAACTACACGTCGTGGCTCGAGCAGAAACAGGAACGCCTGCGCAAGCAGGAGAAGTCGGAAAGCGAACGACAGAAAACTTTGCAGCGCGAGCTCGAATGGATTCGCATGTCGCCCAAAGCGCGTCACGCGAAGGGCAAGGCGAGGATTAATGCTTACGAACAGTTGCTTGAGCAACAGTCGGATAAGCGTCGCGAGGATTTAGAGATTCACATTCCCGCAGGCCCGCGCCTGGGCAACATCGTGATTGAGGCCGCGAGCGTGAACAAAGCTTACGGCGATAACCTGCTGGTTGAAGATATGACTTTCGCACTGCCTCCCGGCGGCATCGTCGGCGTGATTGGTCCAAACGGCGCCGGCAAGACCACGCTGTTTCGCATGATCGCAAAACAGGAAGAACCTGATAGCGGAACCATCAGGATTGGCGAGACAGTCCAACTGGCTTATGTCGATCAGAGCCGCACGCTCGATCCCGACAAATCTATTTGGGAAGAAATTTCCGGTGGCACAGACTTGCTCAAGGTGGGCACGCGCGAGGTCAACTCGCGTGCTTACGTAGCCCGCTTCAATTTCTCCGGTTCAGACCAACAGAAGAAGGTCGGGATGTTATCGGGCGGCGAAAGGAATCGCGTCCATCTGGCGAAGATGCTGAAGGAAGGCGCCAACGTGCTGCTGCTGGACGAACCGACAAACGATCTGGACGTGAACACGCTGCGCGCGCTCGAAGAAGCTCTGGAAAACTTTGCCGGCTGCGCCGTGGTGATTTCCCACGACCGTTGGTTTCTGGATCGCATCGCCACGCACATGCTCGCCTTTGAGGGCGACAGCAAAGTTGTCTGGTTTGAAGGAAACTATTCCGAGTATGAAGCCGACCGCAAAGAACGCCTCGGGGCCGCCGCCGATCAACCGCATCGAATCAAGTATCGCCAGTTGACCAGGGGGTGAACCCCTTCAAGTGCTCCTCTTTACTGGGACCGCGGGCGCCCTCGCCCGCAATGAGCCCAAACTTGCCCACCATTATTCTGGTGCGGTCGAAATCCTGATCTTGCCACCTCGCACGGTAATTATTGCCTGTGCCTCAAGCTCCCTCTGAAAGCGGTCAATCAGATCTTTAATGATTGCCACTCGTTCGCTTGACGATACGTCTGGCAAACGAATCAAGCCGCTATGTGACTGACGTTTGAGAAATACCAATTCTCCAGAGTCTGTGTCGATGGTGATGAGGATTCTTGACTCTTGGGCAGCCCACTCCAGCAACACACGGTCGCCCGGGTCCGGACCGCGCTCCCGCGACTCCACCACGTCATGTCCCCGAGTTCTAAGCCATTCGGCTAGGAGTGTTCCGGCGCAACGGTCGATAAGGAATCTCATTTGGGAGGAATCGCATCAGGCCGGAAGGTGTAGTGAGTCTAGTTTGTCATGTGAGATCGCTGCATGCGCGTAGGCCAAACAAGCGCGCAGGTCGTCCGGCTCCAGATCGGGATAGTCGGCAAGAATGGTTTCCTCTTTCTCGCCTTGAGCAAGCAGGCCCAGAATCATCTCGACAGAGATTCGCATCCCGCGAATGATCGGCTTCCCGCCGAAAATCTCCGGATTCGCCGTTATACGGCCCAGTAGCTTTTCGTTAATCATGACGCCTAATGATACTCCCGCCGATGTGCCGCTGACCACTACTCTGTCACCTGCGTTGCGACATCCTCGTGCTCGCGGCTGTGCCGCCGCATCCGATCAGCCCGCAATAAACGCTCAAACAAAAGCTTCTCATCCTCCGTCCACAGCGACTTAACTCGCGATCAAATCGACTTTACTTCTGAGTCAACTAACTTGCGTCACGACTAAAGTCACTTTCGTTCTGTCCAGTCCAGCTTTAGTTTCACCTTCATTCGATTTCCAACCAACCCGAGGAACCTTACCCGCAAGTAAAGTTACTTCAGTTGCAACTTAACTCGCTTTACTCGCAGGTAAAGTAGCTTTACCTCCAACTAAAGCGGCTTAACTTCAAACCAAAGTGGCTTTACCTCGAGCCCTGGTTAACAAAACATTAATTTTGCTAACAAAACGAGCAAAACTCTTGAATTTATTTCGAAGATAAATATACTGCCGTCTGTTAGTGACTTCTCCGCCTCGCGTTTCTGGTCCTCACGGACCCCTTTAAATTAGTGGAGGTGAAGCTATGGCAAGAACCAGAAGAGGTTCCTCTGTACTCGAAACCGCCCGGCAACGTCTTGCGGGTGTCAAACAAATCGACCCTGCTCCCAACCTTGGCACAGCCCTGGCAAACTACGAGCAGGTAATCACCGCCTTCGTCGCTGCGTTGGATGCCTATAACCAACTCCTTGCGGCGCTGGACGAGAAACAAAACAGTCTGGATGCGAACGAGGATTCGCTGAAGGACATGAACAAACGAGTGCTCTCGGCTATCGGTGCGCAGTATGGCACTGACAGCAGCGAGTATGAGATGTGTGGTGGCACTCGCACGAGCGAGCGGAAACGCCCATCGGGCCGACCGCCCGCAGGCGGCACACCACCAACCACCTAACGCCGCTTAAGTAGGACGGCGCTCAGTAGGACAGGCGTTCCTGCCGGTCCCTCTTTGGCACAAGCCCGCGCGTAAGCAAGGGCTCCCTTTCACTGGTCGCAAGACCAGTCGCTTACGATTCGATGACGACGATGCAGGCCAAGCGAGGAACCCGCATCGCTTATCGGATCAAAACCGATCAGATGGCTTCTCGTCAAATGGGGCGACGAAGCCAGCCCTCTTGCATTTCGCTGGTTCCTGTCTCCGCAAGCATGGGCGCGCTATTTAGTCGCAATTATTGCTATTCTCCAATTTCAAATAGAAACCAACATTCAGAGACATCAGGATCAATAAATAT
>JANMVC010000685.1:0-4918 GCA_031392315.1 Pyrinomonadaceae bacterium
TGCTGCTGGCCGGAGTGCTGACGGCGCGCCAGCGGTTTCATGACGACCCTGAAATTGTTCGCCTGGCGACTGATATCTACCGGCGCGTCGATTTCAAGTGGATGCTTAATGGCCACGCGCTGCTGCTGTCGCACGGCTGGAAGCCCGAGACCGGCTTTCTCAAACCGCGCTGGGACACCTACAGCGAAGACTCGATTCTCTACCTGCTGGCTATTGGCTCGCCCACGCATCCGATTTCACCGAAATCATGGAATGCACTGTGGCGCGATCGTTACCGCTTCCAGGGTTTCGCTTATTTCACGTCCATCGGCGTGCCTTTGTTCATGCACCAATACGCGCACGCGTGGGTCGACTACCGAAACCGGCGCGAAACGAGCGGCGACAAAATCGACTACTTTGAAAACTCCGTGAATGCCACCCGAGCGCACCGCGCATTCTGCCTGACGCTCGCGCATGATTTTCCCGGCTACGAGCCTAACGTCTGGGGCATCACCGCCTCGGACAGCGCGAAAGGCTACCTTGCCTGGGGTGGGCCGCCGCGCGATCCGGCAATTGAGGGCACCGTGGTTCCATCCGCCGCCGGCGGTTCGTTGATGCTGACACCCGACATCTCCGTCGCAGCTTTGCGCACGATGGCCGAAAAATATGGACAGCGCATCTATGGCGTCTACGGTTTTGTTGATGCGTTTAATCCAAACAGCGGTTGGGTTGACAGCGATGTGATCGGCATCAATGCCGGCATCATTCTGTTGAGCGCTGAAAATCTGCGCACTGGAAACGTTTGGCGTTGGTTCATGCGCAATCGTGAGATTCCGCAGGCGATGGCCGCGATAGGATTGTTCGAGTACAACTTGCGTCGGCAAACTACCAAACCAAAACTTCGCCAGGCCGCATGAATGCTCCCTTTGTCTGGTGCCGGTGCAGTTTGGTTGTGGCACGCGCATCTTTGCGCGTGATCACGGGCGGGACGCCCGTGCCACTTTAAAACTCAGCCACCCTTTTTCTGGTGGAGTGGATTTTCCTATTCAGCAGAGCGTATTATCTGGCGACCCAAATTCGCGTTCCCAACTTAAAGACCACGACTTGGGTTTTTGACAGACTTCGCGCACCAACTTGGAAAGGTAAAACGAACCTGTGGGTATAATCTCAAAGCTTGTAATTATTCTTGGACTGCTCGTTACCGTCACGAGCAATCTCGCTACTTATTATGGCATCCGTACCGCCGTAAATGGCATGTTAGACTCAGCCAACGGCGGCATCGGCATCGTTGCCTGGGGCATGGATTCAGCATATTTCTTCAGCGTGGTCAGCCTCGTTGGCTGCTTCATTCTCCTTGTGGGGTTAGTTCTCGCAGCGCTCGCTAAGAAGCGTTAGGAATCGAGCGTTACCGGAAGATCAAGATGAGCGTCAAGACCTGGATAAAGAAACTAGGCCTCTGGGGATTCCTATTCTTTCTCGTCAAGGGATTATTGTGGCTAACCATACCTGCGCTTGTTGCGGTGCTCGCTAACTAACCCAACCTCGTATCCACCACTCACACCGATCACCAGCGCGGTCTCAGGAAAGCGATCCACTAAACGACACGAAATGACACGAACTCATTTCGTGTTGCTTCGGCCCGGCCATGAATGAGCGCGCCGGATGACAAAACAGCGCCTTTGCTTACGCGGGCTTCTGCCTGGCGCGTGAATCGTGGCGAAAATGTTTCATTGAGATAACGATTTACTTTGTGATGGACCTGCTGGTCCTATTGCGCCGATCACTGGTTGACACTTCCATAGTGCCTGCATAAAATTCCTTCAATCCAAAACTTGAAGTCACCGAGGAGGGAGCTAGAGTGAAAACAACTATTCGTGTCAATCGCAAGCGTCCAGAGTCAATGACGAAGCAGATCACGGACCAGCTAACCGGTCTAATCGAATCAGGTGCCATGACGGTGGGCAGTTATCTGCCGAGCGAACGTGACCTGGCAAACTCATTGAAAGTTGCGCGCAACGTCGTGCGCGGCAGTTATGAGAATCTGATGAAAGCCGGCCGAGTACAAAGCGAAGGCCGCAAGGGTCGCACCATTAGATCTGCCGGAGGTAAAAAGCGGACGGGCGCCGCCACCAAGGGCGCGGCTGCAAAAGCACGGAAGAAATAGGGTGAGCACGTAGGCGTGAGATCGGTTCCCCCCTCTCCTTCACCTTTACCCAGGATCAGAAACCTGACTAAGCAGCATGGCTTCCTTTCCCAGCGAAAGGATTTCGGTGCGGATTGCCTTGCGCTCAGCCAGCAACCGCACGAAGAATCTTCGCCTCACCAGGAAAAAGGCCAGGGCGCGTAAACCTCCCAGAAAGCTGTCAATTCCCTCGAAAAACCGAATTGCCAGGTATCCCGCAAACGGAATCAGCACCGCCGACGCGAGCGACAATTTCCATCCCAAAAACTTGTAAGCAGCAATTGCTACGACCAGCCAGGTAAACGGAAACAAGAGCATCGCCGAGAGTATCTTGACGGTCGAAATCACATCGTCTTCCTGCTTTGAGAATTTAGTTGCGACGTAGCCTCCCAGTCTGTAGGCCGGGTAATGGACCAGCGCACCCAGAGTCGCGGGCGCGAACAGCAGCAGGAAAAATAACACTCGCGAAATCAGATGTCTGAAAACGGCAAACGTCGAAGTTGGCGGCGACAGATCATCAGGGTCGACGCCGGCTTGGGCCAACTCTTCTTCAAATCGCCTCATGCGCACTTCCAGGTTTTCCAAACGCTCGGGCACGTGTTCACGCAAGACTGCATAGGCCTTAACAAAGCGCTGTTGGAGTTGCAGTTCTTCCGCGAGACTGTCGTCTCTATCTTCATCGGAAACAGACGAAAATATTTTTTCCGCGCGGGTGATCGTCTGATGCGCCTCTTCATGCTCGGCATCCAGCATCACTTCGCGCAGAGCCTTCTCAATTTGCGTCGACAGCTCGCGCACGGCAGTTCGCGGCGGATTACCGTCCGCTTCAAGTTCAACCGGCGTGACGTCAATCGGCTTGCCGAAATACAACAGCACCGAGCTACGGAATTTTGTTTTCGACGTGTAGTAAAGACCAGCCGGAACAATCTTCAACTCATTGACTTCGCCAGTGGAAACAGCAGCCAGCGCGATGCGCGCGGCGCCAGTCTTGATGGGGCGCAGTCGGGGTTCATTGTGCGACACGCCTTCCGGGCAAATCCCAATCGTGCCACCGCTTGCTAATAGTCTCCTCGCGGCCACAAACGTTTCCTGATTCTTCGAGACATCGCCGTCGTCGTCCTGCCGCCGGTAAACCGGAATCGCCTCCACGGCGCGAGCGAGGTAACCAATGACAGGCATTCTAAAAAGCGGTGCCTTTCCCAGAAACGAAACGCGACGCGGCGCGAGGCCGAGTAGAAATCCAGGATCGACCAGCGCATTCGGATGATTGAGTACGAAGATGACCGGAGTTTTCAGCGGCACGTGCTCGACGCCTACCACTTCCGTGCGCCGAAAATAGATGCGCATTGCAAATCTCACCAGGGCAACGATGATGCGTCGGGTCATTGGGATCGGTCGCTGGGAGCGCAGGCATCCTGCCTGCCTCATAGCCAGGCCGAGATTCTAGTCTATTGCCAGACGATTCGGTGAGGATTGATTGAATCGCTTGGAGCGAGGCACCGCCCCGCGTGACTGGAAACTGCTAAACCCGCTATCCGCAGATTACACCGAGTTCGCAGATAAGAAAGCAAAGGAATTCAGCGCAGCTTGCGCGCGCAGGCGTTCAGAGTAAAAGCCTTAGCTTGCAGCGTGAGGAACCAAAGCTCGTTCGGATCGCGACGAAGACGCAACCTGAAGGTTGTACTCTGAACGCCTGTTAACCAGCCTGGAGCCTAGTTCGGGAAGCGCTGGCGGTATTCGCCCGAGGTGATAAACGCCTTGACCATTTCCGCGCGTTCGAAGTTGCCTTCAAAGTCGTTCAGCTTCTGCAGCCAGAAGGCGTATCCATCAGCATCCGGGTCGCGACGGAGATAGCCGAAGTATTGCATCATCACAAACGCTTCGTTGAATCGCGCCTGCGCGAAGTTTTCATTGCCGGCGATCCGGCGCAACACTTCAGCGCGCGAAAGCGTTCCGTCGTTTAAACCGTTCACGAATGCTTCGCGCTCGACTCCGGAAAGACCCACCCCGGTGTTTGTTATCAGCCGCTCCACATAACCGGCATTCGACAAACCATCGAAGGCCGCACGGAAAGCAGCGCGACCAGCGAAGTCATTGATAAATAAATTTTCATTCGCGGCCAGCTTTGCTTCCCAGCCACTCTGTCCGACCACGACCTCTCGCGCAATCAATGCGCGGTCAGGCATGAATTCGGCAAAGACGGGACTCCGTCCGTAGCTGGCACGATAAAGCCGGTCAACCAAGCCACCGGTGCGTTGAAACTCGACGGAAAGGAAGTAAGCTGCGGACACGTTGATCGTTCTGCGCTCAAGGCAGGCGTTGTCCCCACGGCAGGCGAGTATCTGATCGCTCCAGAAGTTGAAGCCGGCTTCATCCGGTTCGCGGCCGAGGAAATCGAGATAGTGTTGGCGAACGAAATACTCGGGCGTGTTGATGACGTTTCCAACCACGATGCTGTTCGGAGTTGCGGTAAACGCAGCTTCCGTCATGTTGGCAAGCTGGCTAAACGAGCGGCTCTCGGGACCAAAGGAATAGTTTGATCGAGAAGGCGTAACCGTGTAGAAGCCATTCGTCTCGACGTTGTCGAAACGGTAGTTGCCGGCAGCGTCAGTAATCGTCTTGCGCGTTTGCGAACCACTTAGCTGAATAACAGCACCCGCCAGAGGCGCACCGTCGGGCGTGGTGATTGACCCGCTGATAGTGGCGTCGGCAGCGGTGGGTGCCGAGGCGCGGTTGATAAATTGGGTCACCGTGTTG
>JANMVC010000048.1:0-3768 GCA_031392315.1 Pyrinomonadaceae bacterium
CGAGCCAGGAAGCACGGGTGACCGTAAGCAACAACGCGAATGAAAACCCGGCGAGGGCTAATAGCAAAAGCAATCCAGTCCAGCTTCGCTTCACGGCCAAACTCACGAAGAGACCCAGGGTTAGGGCAATCACCAACTGCAACACTTCGGCGTAGGTAACAAACTGTCCATACAAACCTGTCGCTCGCCAATCGCGACCGCTTGACCATCTCTCGATGCCGAGTTGTTCAAGCGCCGTCGAGCCCGGCTGCAAACTGCCCCTGGGAATCTTGAAAACCGGGAGCAGCTCATGCCGATAACCCGCAACCGCCGCCGGCCGCTTTTCTGAGCTTGATAACTCGTCTACCAATGCCTGTGCGTCTTGCAACTTCCTTCCATCGACACTCAGCAAAGTGTCGCCATCGCGCACTCCGGCTTTGTATAGCGGCCCTTGCTCGGAAACGCCGAAAACTTTGACGCCGCGGCCGATGAGGCGTTCACCGCCAGTGTAAAAGACGCTGAACATGCAGGAGCAAACCAGAGTGACTGCAAGCAGGCGAACTACCCTCAGGGACGGCACATTTTCCGCGAAGAGATAAATGATGGTGAACAGGCTGGCAGCGCGCAGCTTCCCGATCGACACCGTCGGCTCATACGATAGAAAAGACGAGACACCAGTAAGAATGAAAAACCCAAGCAGCACATAGTCCACTGGTGTTCGCTGAAGCTTGGGTCGCGGGTGGAAAACAAACCGGAACACCCACAGGGTCATTCCCAACAGCCATGCGCCTTGGGTCACCGCAATTGAATGCGGCGCAAACACCACAAATATGAAGAGGCAAACGACAATCGCCGCGTCAACCACCTTCGCTGGTCCCTTTTTCGTCTCAGTCTGTTCCGTCATCCCATGTATGCCCTTAGCAAGCAATCGTCAGTTTGCACTTTAAGCGATCGTGTAGCTTCGCGACTGGTTAAACTCTAGAATGTTTCCGGCGTTTCAATATATTCGATCGAAGAGGATATGACATGCGCAGATTCAAGACCTCGCCACTCTGGCTGACGTCGTGGCTGACATTATCGCTGACATCGCCGCTGACATTATCGCTGCTACTTCTCTTGCTCGGTTCCTGGACCGCTGCTGCGCAAGCCGACGCTGAAATGGCGGCCCAGGTTAACGAAATTCAATCCAATGCGAAGGTAAAAGCAGCCAATGAGTATATCGACAAGCACCGTGAAGCAATTCTGCGCGAGTGGATCGCAATCACCGAAGTGAATGCGCCTTCGGGTCATGAACGAGAACGCGCGAAGTTTATCGAACGACTGCTGCGTAGCTACAGACTTCAAAACATTCACTACGACTCGGCCGGCAATCTTATCGCAGTGCGTAAAGGAACCGGCGGCGGGCCGGTCGTCGTCTTCGATGCCCACCTGGACACAGTCTTTCAACCCGGACTGAAGATTAAGGCGACCGTGCGCCAGGGGAGAGTTTATGCACCGGGCGTTGGCGATGACACGCGCAATATCGAGGCCCTGCTGGCAACAATTCGTGCACTCGATGCCGCAGGCATCAAAACGAAAGGCGATCTGGTTTTCGTTTTCACTACTGAAGAGGAAACGAATATGAATGGCGCCGAACAGTTTGTTAAAGATAACAAAGGCAAGGTCGACTACTACGTTGCGCTTGATGGCGGCTACGAAGGATTTACTTACGCCGGCATCGGCATCACCTGGTACAAACATCATTTTGTTGGTCCCGGCGGCCACACCCGTTCGCGCACGCCGCCTTACTCCGCCAGCCTGCCGCTCGCCCGGGCGATCTCTCGGATTTATGAACTGAAAGTTCCCACGTCGCCGTCTTCCAATCTCAACATCGGGATGCTGGGCGGCGCTGAAGTGGTTAACGCGAAAGCCTCGGATGCGTGGTTCACAGTCGATCTGCGTTCGACGAACACTGAGGTCGTCGCCGATCTCGAAAAGAAAATCGCAGTTATTCTGGAGGAGGAGGCGAAACGTGCGGGGATGAAGGTGAAGACCGAAGTGCTTTCGCGTTCGCCCGCGGCGGTAATCCCGGGACATCGGGATTCTCAACTGGTCAAGATGGCCGAAGCAGTGCATCGCGCAATGGGTTTTGACCCGCCGATCACGCCCACGGGCTCGAACAATTCCAGCGCGGCGCTGCTCGGCGGTATCCCTTCAATCTCGACCGGCGCCGGCCCCTGCGACGACTCCCATGCGCTAACTGAAAACTGCGAGATCGAACCGCTGTATCGGGGAATTAAGAAGATCCTGTTGCTGGAGCTGGCGCTGGCGGGACTGCAGTAAGATCAGAGTCAACGGGGACTTGATGGCTTAGGCGTGGCGGCAGCGGCTGGCGGCTGCTTATCTGCTGGCGGTTGCCCAGGTTGCAACCAGATCGTCGCCAGTGCCCCCAACAAAAGTATGCAGAGCGTTGAGCGGGCGCCAATAGTCGTTGCAGGCGAATGCTTGAGTCGCGGCATCCCGAAATCGGTATAGAGTTCGTCGAGCGCTGCCTGCTCTGCAACCTGGAAGATTGCCCCGCGGCGAATCCACAACACCGCACAGAGCGTTACCGTCGTAGCCGCCACGCTCAACATTATTCGTTGAAATATGCTGAGATCGACCCCGGTTGAATTTGCGAGAGCGAAGATTCCTCCGATTAGACCTATGAGAATACTACTGGCCCATGAGAACACCAGCCATCGTCGCTCTCGACGATACTTGATGCTCTCTGACAACACCTCACAGGCAAATTTCCTGGGCTCGAAGTCCATGCTTGTCTTTGCTCTTAGAGTTAAAAGCGGCTCGGCGGGTCCGCCTTGGGATATGATCCAACCGAGATAAACTTGACTAACCGCAAACGGTGCCTGACCCATTCGTAATAATAAATTCCGCTTGGTCCATGGCGCTCTTCCACAGGCCGGCCAATATTCGGTCGGCCTACCGCCCGCAGCAATTTGCTATCTGCATGAAAAGTCCATGGATCTTCGCCGTCCGGCGGATCATAATCCCCCACGATGCCTGTCCAACCAATAAACTCTGCCGGAAAGTAGGCTTTGCCGGTGTGAGCGTCAACCAAGCCACTAATGCCACAGCCAGCTCCGCAGCCCATCGAAACAAGTGTGTAGTGACCCGCAAAGTTGACGCCGCCGTCCTTAATTTGCTCGCGCGCGGCCGTCCGAAATTTTTGCGCCAATGGATGACTCTTTAGATCAAGCTTGGCCACGAGTCCGCGCCATACCGCAACCTTGAAACTCTCAAACTTCGGTGCATCCTTAGTTTGCGCAAAACACTGCGGCTCAACGGCGGCGATTAGCGCCAGACAAATCACGACGCAAAAATGAATTTTCATAATGGTTCCAAAACAGTTCTCCATCGATACTATTTCATCGCGTTCAATATCCATCGCCGCGCACGATCGCCAGCACGGTCCGCAGAATGATCTTGAAATCAAACAGCAGCGACCAGTTTTCAATATAGAAAAGATCGAGCTTCACCATCTCTTCAAAGGGCAGCCGGTTGCGGCCGGAAACCTGCCACAGCCCCGTCAATCCCGGCTTCATGTCCAGGCGTTTGCGATGCCATAGATCGTAGGCCTCTACTTCATACGGAATCGGCGGCCGAGGACCGACGATGCTCATGTCGCCGCGCAGCACGTTGAAGAGCTGCGGCACTTCGTCAAGACTCAAACGCCGCAGGACGCGGCCCACGCGCGTGATGCGCGGATCGTCGCGAAGTTTATAAGCCGGCTTCTTGTCGTCTCCCACGTTT
>JANMVC010000052.1:0-2596 GCA_031392315.1 Pyrinomonadaceae bacterium
TCAAACGATCGTTCTGGAAACTTTTCCAGCGCCGTGCAGATTCCGGTGCCATCGGGCATGGCGGCGGTCAGGGCGATGATCTTCTCGTCCTTTTCCATTAGCTCCGTCAAGGTGTTTCCGAACACCGCCGTGTAAGTGGGAGCGCTCGCTTTCGACTTGATCGCTTTGCCCGTTTGCAAATCGAAGGGGCCCGTGGCATGCCAACGGTAGTAATCTTTCTCCGCTGTCGGATGGCCCTTGCCTTTGGTTGTTAAGGCGTGGACTATGACGGGACCATCCTTAATCTGTTGTGCTTCTCGGAGCGCCTTTACCAGCGAACGCGTGTTGTGGCCGTCAACGTAGCCGATGTATTTGAATCCGAGTTCGTTAATCAGCGCGCCTGGAAGCACCGCCGCCGCAATCGCGTCTTTCACAGTCTTGGCTGCGTGGTGAAGCCGCTCGCCGACTGAAGGAATTGCCAGCAGAGTCTCCTCCACTTCGTCTTTGAACCGATGATAACCGTGTGCGCCGCGAATGCGATTGAGGTATCCAGTCAACGCACCCACTGCAGGAGCAATGGACATCTCGTTGTCATTGAGAACCACAATGAGACGACTCTTGAGATGGCCAGCCTGATTAATCGCCTCCATCGCCATGCCACCGGCAAGCGATGCGTCACCAATTACCGCAACCACGTGATGGTCTTCGCCTTTTCGATCTCGCGCGATCGCCATACCCAGTGCAGCGGACAGCGAGGTCGAGGCATGGCCCGCGCCAAACGTGTCAAACTCCGACTCGTCTCGACGCAGAAACCCACTGATGCCGCCATATTGTTTGATCGTGGGCAACTGTTCGCGGCGGCCGGTCAGAATCTTATGAGCGTAGGCCTGATGCCCCACATCCCACACCAGACGGTCGCGCGGCGTGTCAAAGGCGTAATGGATGGCCACGGCCAGTTCGATTGCCCCGAGTGAAGCGCCGGTGTGGCCGCCGATCCGAGACATTGTTTCCAGGATGTATTGGCGAATCTCGTCAGCAACTGGCTGCAAATCTTCTATCGGCAGTCGCCTCAGATCTTCGGGCGAGTTTACGTTTTCTAAAAGGTTCATTTGCGGGTCATTGTAACGTGGCTGTTCAAATTTTTACTACCACAACCTCGGCGCGGGTTTTCCGGAGAGGAACCACCAGCTCCCTTTGCCGCGTAAAGTACTCTGCTCTGATTACAAAGTCAATCCTTTAATCTTTCCAAACTTCTCCGCTGGTCGCGGCGTCTAAACCCCGAGAGCCACGGAAACTCCCCTGAATCACTCAATATTTCAAATGCTTGAAGGAGTTGGAGAGAAAATGTTTATACGAAAAAGTTTGCTTGGTGTAATCGGAATTATTTTGGCGGTGGGCATGATTGCCTTCGCCCAGGAACCGCAGCCACAGAATCCCCCACCCATGGATGGACCCTTGCGCGGCGAGCGCATCGAACAGCGCCGGGAAAGACATCGCGCACGCATCGGAGGCCATGAGGGACGCGGACGTCACAAGGGCCTGGAAGGAATGGGCCGCCGCGGACCCGGAATGGGACGCTTTGGTCGGGAATTGAACCTCAGCGACGCACAGCGCGAGCAAGGTCGCGCGATCATGCAGCGTCGCCTCGAAGGCACCAAGGTTCAGCGCGAGGAACTGTTCAAGCTCCGCGAGAAGCGAATCGCCGGCACGTTCAGTGCAGAAGATGGCGCGCGCGCGAAAGCCTTGCACGAAGAAATCCGCGCCTCGATGGAGGGCGCGCGAACTGAGATGGAAGGAGTTTTGACTGCCGAACAAAAGGCCAAACTCGAGCAGGCGAAGGCTGAACGAAAAGCCAGGCACGAACAAAGAATCAAGGAACGCGGCGAACGAATGAAGGAACGCCAGGAACTGAGGAACAAACCCGAGTAGCTTAACTCGTTCTGTAATCACTGAAAGGCCCGGCCACTCGATTGAGGGCCGGGCCTTTTGCATTTGCCTATCCTGCCAGTGCAACTTGCTCCGCTACGAATTGGTGCAGCCGCCCCTGCAACTCATCGCGAGCTTGCCGGAAAGCGTCGAGCCTGGTTTGCTCATCCCCCTCCACTGCGGCTGGATCCTCGACGTTCCAATGAATGCGCTGAGACGGTCCCGCGAACGTCGGACAATGCTGGTTAGCGTTATCGCAAACGGTAATCACGTAATCAAAAGCTTGCGTTGCAAATTCGTCGATCGACTTCGAGCGATGCCCGGAGATATCGATGCCAATCTCCTTCATTGCCGCGATGGCTTCGGGCCTGACTTGACTCGGCGCCACGCCGGCGCTCAACACTTCAACTCGTTCTCCGGCCATCTCACGAAGAAGCCCTTCAGCCATTTGGCTGCGCGCTGAATTGCCGGTGCAGAGTATTAACAGTCGCTTCCGATCGCTTTCGCTCATTGCTCCACTTCCCCAAACGTTAAGGACGTTGCTTTTCAAACGCGGGCT
Organism: Pyrinomonadaceae bacterium; assembly: GCA_031392315.1. Classification (GTDB taxonomy): domain Bacteria; phylum Acidobacteriota; class Blastocatellia; order Pyrinomonadales; family Pyrinomonadaceae; genus PSRF01. The sequence goes on from JANMVC010000052.1 coordinate 2,465, forward strand.
AGGTCGCCAAATCAGCGGCAAACCAACGGGGCCGCAACCTCAGCGCTACCTTGACGAGCCCAATCAACACCGGCACTTCCACTAGCGGCCCAATCACGGCCGCAAATGCGACTCCGGAGTTGATGCCGAAAA
>JANMVC010000066.1:0-4084 GCA_031392315.1 Pyrinomonadaceae bacterium
GGTTGGTTTACAAACTTGCGAACAAACTGTAACGCAAACTGTTAGTTTGCGTCGCAGGTTGGCAGAGCGGTCAGTTTATTAATGTCTCAGCCGCAAACTAACAGTTTGCGTTACTTAGGAAAGAATAGTCCCACCATCAACGCTGATAGCCTGGCCGTTTATTCCGCGCCCATCTTCCGAAGCCAGCAACACCGCCAGCGCCGCAACTTCTTCCGACGTGATCAGCCGGTTCTGTGGACTCATCTTCAGGATCGACGCCATTGCTTCATCCGCCGAGCGACCGGTTTTCTTCGTTATGTTTTCGACGCCGCGCGTCGTCATGTCTGTGTCGACATAACCAGGGCAGATGGCGTTGACGGTTATCCCTTTCGCCGCCACCTCCGCCGCGTTCGAACGTGTTAACCCAATCAAGCCGTGTTTGGAAGCCGAGTAGGCCGCGATATACGGCGCGCCCGTCTTGCCGGCAATCGAAGCCATGTTGATTATGCGGCCCCAGCCGCGCTCGATCATTTCCGGCAGCGCCGCACGCGTACAATAAAAACTCCCGGTCAAGTTAATGGCGATGTGACGATGCCAGAATTCATCGTCGGTGCGGGAGACGGGCGCGCTTTCCGCAATGCCCGCGTTGTTCACCATGATGTCCGGCCCTCGCCCGAAGTGTTCCCGCACACTCGCGAACATCTGTCCCACGCTGCCGACATCTGAAACGTCACAGACTACCGCCAAAGCGTTTGACTGAAACTGGTCGCGGATGTCCCTCACGACCTGTTCCACTTGATCGAGTGTGCGCGCGGCGACTGCCACCTCGGCGCCTTCGCGCGCAAAAGCAAGCGCGATCGCCCGGCCAATGCCGCGACCACCGCCGGTGATTAGTGCGAGTTTGTTTTGGAGTTTCATGCTCATGGAAGCTTGTCGTCCTTTATCAGCAGCGATTCAAGCAAACCAGGGGATACGCGGAAGTTTGTTCTTCTCAGACGCTCCAGTGCATCCTCCAGGTTTATTATTCCTGATTGCGCGGCACGGGCCAGGATGCCGAGGGTTCCGACAACTCTAAGTCCGCGTTGCTTGGCAATCAGGCGAGCCCGACGGTCATCAAGCAAAAGAAATTCAGGGTTGATAATTTGCGCAAGAGCAATTGCTTGCCGTTCGCCAATCTGAATCTCCTCCATCTCTCCAAGGGGAGCTTCAGATGCTTTCCGCAGTTCCAACCAAGACGGTTTATTTGCTATCCACTCGCGGACTGGTTGAGGCGTGCTCGGTGTTGAGAGTTCGTTGAATACAGCCTCGGGGATAAGGACTAGCTCGTAAAGTTTGTGAAGGATGTCGGCTTGTCCTATCAGAATCAGATAGTTTAATGGAGTCGTGTTCGAGACGACTGTCATTTCCCTCGCACCTTGCGAAGGGTCTCGAGGTCCTCTTCATAATCCTTCAAACTGTAATCAAGATAAACGCCCGCCTGCTTGAGAAATGCATCCACTTCCATGGGCGACTGAAAACCCAGCAAGCGGCGTAATTGCGCGGTGGTCAACGTGCCGGAACGATAGGCCTCAAGCGCCAAACTCTCGAGTACGCCGCGCGGCAGGTTGGCCCACTTCGAATTCAGCAGTTGGGCAATGTCTTCGGGAATTTCGACGGTAACTTGCATCGGGCTAATTCTAATCCCGCCTTGCGCCCGCGTAAACTCCGGGCGTTGACCTCTGAAACCCGCAGCAGGGCGCTGCGTCCGCGGTTCGGGTGCGAAGTGCTTTCGCGAGCGCTCCAGGTCCTAATGTTGTCCCGCGTTTACTGCGGGCTGGCCGCGCGGGTGATGATGTTAAGCTCGATCTCCACCAGGTCGCCGAGAAAGTTTGGATTGTCTGGCCGGCCCCAGGTCATTCCATACTCTTTTTTGCTAATGGACGTGCGCGCCGTCATCCCCAGCGTAGTTTTGCCGGTCTTCGCGTCTTTGGTCACACCGTTGATGGTGAAGGGAAGCGTGATCTCTTTCGAGACGCCATGCATGGTGAAAGTGCCGTAAGCGATAAAGCTCTTGCCCTTTTTCACGATGCGCGAGCTCTTGAAAGTGATCTCCGGATTCTTTTCCGCGTCAAAAAAATCGGCGGTGCGCAGGTGTGCATCGCGACGTTCGATGCCGGTGTCGATGCTGGCCGTTTTGATCACGGCATTGACGGAAGATTTCGTTACGTCTTTGTCGTCGTAAACGATCTCCACTTTGAAATCAGTAAATTTGCCACGCACGTGCGAAAGACCACCGGCAACGGGAATTGAGAAGCCGACGTTGGAATGGGCGGCATCGGTCTCGTATTTAGTGACCGCGCCGAAGAATGGCATCGCTGTGATCAGCAACGCCAGGAGCGAAGGAACAAATAGCTTTCTACGCATGAAATCATCTCCTCTAAAAGTGTAGGACAGGCATTCCTGCCTGTCGTTCCGATAATAGGACAGACTAGAAAGTCTGTCCTACTTACTATCTTCCAGTAAATTTTGGCGCGCGCTTCTGCAAAAACGCTCTCACGCCTTCGCAGCCATCCAAAGATTCAAAGCAACGCATCTGCGCTTCTGTTTCGTAGCGCAACATCTCTTCCAATTCCGCGGACTGGCTCATGTAAACCGCATGCTTGGCGGCGGCCAGGGCAATCGACGGCGCCTCGCGGAGTCGTTCGGCCAGGGCGCGCGTCGCAGTCTCGAGTTCCTCCGGCGCAACCAGGTAGTTCAGAATTCCGAGTCGATGTGCCTCTTCCGCATCAATCGCATCGCCCAGGAAAAACATCTCGCAAGCTTTGTTTGGAGTGACGAGTCGCGGCAGGAAATAGCTGCCGCCCCAATCGGGATGCAGCCCAACTTTTGCAAACGACTGGCTGAAACTGGCATTGGTGGAAGCGATACGCAGATCACATGCAAACGCCAGGTTGCACCCGGCTCCCGCAGCGGGTCCATTGACGGACGCAATCACCGGTTTGGTCATTTGGCGAATCGCGGTCACCACTCGGCGCGCGGAACCGAGCAAACGAGCAAACTCCTCTGCATCGCGCCGCTCGATCAGATCGGCCATTGCCGCGATATCGCCGCCGGCGCAAAACGCGCGACCCGCGCCCGTGATCACCACGACGTGCACGTTGCGGTCGCTGCTGGCATGTTCGAGTGCTTCCGCCAGATCGCGGCGCATGTGTCCGGCCAGCGCGTTCAGCTTCTCGGGACGATTGAGCGTAATCGTTGTGATGCCGGAATCGTCAGCGATGTCGATGTGGTCGTACATAAAAAAGGCGGTGAATGGTAAATGGTGAATAGTAAATGGTTAAAACCGTGAGGCGCGGTAGCAACTCCGCAAATGTCGCCAACCGGCTTCTATCCATTTACCATTACCATTGACTATTTACCTTTAAAGATCGGTTTGCGCTTATTCACGTAGGCGTCTAATCCCTCTTTTGAATCTTCGGATTGAAAGAGTTGCTGTTGCAACTCACGCTCGAGTGCAAGGGCTGATTCGAACGAAATTTCCGCGCCGGTTTGGACGCTGCGCTTGATTCGGCCGACGGCGCCTGCGGCCTTGTTTGGCAAAGTAAACTGCGCCGCGTAGTCCGTCACCCCTTGCATAAACTGCTCGCCCGTGTCCGCGTCAATGATTTGATTCACAATTCCCAGCTCTTCGCCGCGCTCGAAATCAAACAGTTGGCCCGTAGCCATCAATTCGATCGCTTTCGACTTACCAACAATTCTCAGCAACCGTTGTGTGCCGCCAGTGCCTGGAAGCACGCCGAGGGAAACCTCTGGCAAACCCATTTTGCCCGCGTTGCGGCGGGCAAGGCGAATGTCCGCCGCCATCACTACTTCCAAACCACCGCCGACGCAATGGCCGTTAATCGCCGCGATTACCAGCTTGGGAGTTTGCTCGAGGCGCGACAAGGTTTCATTAGCGTGCAGGCAGAAATAGTATTTGAACGTCGGGGTGACGGACGAGAGCATATTGATGTTTGCCCCGGCGCAAAAAAACTTTTCACCATTGCCGGTGAGCACGATCACCTGGACAGTTTCGTCCATGCGCGCGTCGAGAATGCGCGCGTCGAGCGTCTGCATCATCTCGTGG
>JANMVC010000191.1:0-8944 GCA_031392315.1 Pyrinomonadaceae bacterium
ATCTGACTCGCGCTTTTGGCAAAGCGGAAGACGCTCTCGCGCTCTACAACCAACAGTTGGCGGCGGAACCAGCCGACAAGGCCGCGCGCGCCGGTCAGGTGCTGGCGCTTTTGGATCTTGGCCGCAAGGACGAAGCGAAAACTGAACTCGACAAAGCGCTGGCAACCGATCCGCGAAACCTGGCGCTCCTCGCCGGAGTCGCTTACTGGTATGCGGCACACAACGAATTAGACTCGGCCATTACCTTTGGATCGAAAGCCGTCGAGATCGAGCCGCGCTACACCTGGTCTTACGTAGCCATAGCGCGGGCGTTAACTGCGCAACACAAACCTCTTGAAGCCGAACGCGCGCTGCGCTTCGCGCGTGAGTATGGCAAGTTTCCGACACTCGACTACGAGCTGGCCAGCACGCTGGCTGCGGCTGGCCTTTACGATGAAGCCGCCGAGATGCTGACGAAGTCGTTTGGCTTGAAAGAAAATCAGATCGAAGCACGGCTTGCCGGCCGCGCGACCGCGCGTGGTGTCAACTTCATCGAACTGCTCGCACCCGAACGCCGCGCCAGTATTTTCCAGTTCACCGCCGCTGACAGCGAAAGCAACGCGAAAATTCTCAAAGCGTTGCTAACGTTTACCGCAGTCGTAAACCAGGGAGATGGCGCACCAATTAACGAAGAGAGCGCGGTCGGGGCGGCAAAAGAATTCAGCGCTGGTGACGACAACCTGCGTGTTTACCGCCAACTCTATGCGGCGACTCAACTGCTGCGTAAGGGAATTGCCTCCGCGACAGTTTATGAACTCGCGCAGGCCGCACGCAGTAGCGCCGAAGCGGGTTTGAACATTTCCGTGGCGACACTCGCCGTGCAGGCTGAGGAGTATCGCGATCTTCGGGCGCGGGCCATCGCCTCCGGCGGAACGCCGAGCATCGCAGAGGCGCCTCGCAACGTGCTTTCTAATTTATTGCGCGGACGCATCGAGGACATCTCGGGCTGGGCGCTCTATCAGCAGGATAAGCTTCCTGAAGCATCCGACCATCTGCGGCGCGCGGTAAACATTCTCCCGGAAGGCACACCCGCGTGGCGCACGGCGCTCTGGCATCTCGGCGCTGTGCTCGATGGTTTGGATAAGCGGGAAGAAGCGCTGGCAAATTACATCAAGAGTTACAACGCGGGCGATCCCGATCCAATCCGGCGCGGCTTAATCGAGCAACTCTACAAGAAGATCCATGGCTCGCTAGCAGGTCTGGAAGAACGAATCGGCGCGGCGCCCGGTGCTCAACCAGTCAGCGATCCTGCTGGGGCGGGCGGTACAGGCGTCGCGCCGCTAAATGCTACGCCGGAGCCGCAACCGTCTCCCGAGACGCCAACGGCTGCCGCACCGGAAGCTCAAGTCTCGCCAACACCGCCGCCATCTGAATCAACCACCCCGGTGCCGGATACGGGCGCTGCGCCAGTTGCCGTGCCCACTCCGGAAGCCGCGTCAGCAAACGCCCCGAGCGAAGCGCCGGCTCGCGCGCGCGAGACCGTCACGGTCACTGGCCGCGTGAAAGACTTGCAAGGCAATCCGCTGGGCAACGTGGTGGTGGTTTTGATTAGCCCGCAGGGAACCGTGTTGGCTTCAACTACAGACGACCAGGGCAACTATTCGTTTACAGTGGCCGCGTCAACGTCGGCGCGGAGCTACCGGATTATTCCGTCGAAAGATGGGTTGACGTTTGAGCCGGCCGACAAGAGTTTGCCGATCGTGGGGGATGACCTGAAGCAGTTGGATTTTATCGGTTGGGCAGTTTCAAAGCCCTCTTAAAAAACCCGGCAGACGGATCCGACCAGGGAGATTAGGTCGTTGGCCGAGCCTCGATGCGCCTTGGCGACGCGAAGCCGCCGGGGCCTCAGCCAACCGGACGCACTCCTTTACCATCCAAAATCTCGACCGCAGATTGCTACTTAATTCCGGAACGGAAACTCGCGTTTTCAGCGTAGTGGGTCGCGGCAGCGCCTATTCGTAACCACTTCGCGGTTGTATAATCAGGATTCAAATCCGACAAAGCAGAGATAATATGAAGATATCCAGGCCGAACTTTCCTCAGAGGTTTTTGATGTTGACCGAGCTGGCGACCTTCGCGCTGGTCGCGTTCCTCGCCAGCGGCACCAGCGTCGCGCAAACGTCGCCGCAACAGGGCGGCACACGCTACGACGTCACTAACTATCGCATCGAAGCCCAACTCATTCCCGAACAGCATATGCTTCGCGCGGGCGCTGACCTTTCCCTGGTTCCATCCGAAGCAACCCGTTCGCTCGTCTTCGAGTTGAATGGCTCACTGAAGGTCGAGAGCATCGAATTCAATGGCAAGGCGCTCACCGGTTTTGTTCAGGATGCTGTGGGTGTGGGTTCGCTGGGGCCGAGTGTGCGGGTAGATCTCGGCGCCGTGGTCCCGGCGAATCAACCGTTGACACTTCGGTTTCGCTGGAGTGGCGCACTGGAGTCGCCTGAAGGTGGTCCACTGGCGACCAGGCGGCTTGCCTACGTTGGCCCTGAAGGTTCTTACCTGATGTATGCCTCCCGCTGGTTTCCTTTTCATGACTATGCCGCGGATCGCGCCACCTCTGACATCACCTTGATTGTGCCCGCGGGCTTGCAGGTAGCCGGAACCAGCGATGAGCCAGTTAACGCGCAGCCCGTTCCGAAAGACGGTGCGGTCAGATTTCGTTTCGTGCATCGTCAGCCGGTGCTGATCGGAAACTTTGCTGCAGGACAGTACATCACTCGCAGTCTGCGTTTCGGAAACCACGAAATCCAGTTTTTTGCCAAGCCGGGCAGCGAAGGCCGCATCAATGCCTATGCCGAGAAGATGGGCCATGTTCTCGAGTTTTACGCGAAACAATATGGCGCGCCGCTCGTGAGCAACCGGCTAGTCGTGGCCCAGGTTGACGACGACAGCCTCGACGCTTACTCCGGCCCCGGAATCATTTTTCTCGCCGCGAAAGTTTTCGACACTTCCCGCCCGATGCCCGAGGAGAAATTAGAGCGCGAAGTGGCCTATCAATGGTGGGGTCAGACCGTTGGGCTGAAATCGTTTGACGAGGCGTGGCTTTCGCAGGGTCTGGCTGAGTGGAGCGCGTTCGCGTTTCGCGAATCCAGCTTGAGCGGAGGCGCCCTGGATGCCGCGCAGCGCGAACAGCAGGAACGCGCGCTCACTTTCGAGCAAACGGCTTCCATCGCGCGTGCGCCCGGCGCACTTGACGACCAGTCGGCCGCATACCAGTCCATCGTGTTTCACAAAGGCGCCATGGTGTTTCGCATGCTTCGCGAAACGATGGGCAAGGAAAAGTTTGATTTGCTCTTGAGAAAGTTTCTGGAAGACCATCGTGGCAAGAATGCAGCGATCGATGATTTCGAACGACTGGCTTCCCAGATTAATGCCGCTCCGATGCGCTACTTCTTTGCCCAGTGGGTCGAAGGAACCGGCGTGCCGGAGTTTACCGTTGACTACCAAATCATTCGCACGCGGGCCGGAAAGTTCCGCACCCGTGGCACCGTGAAGCAAACTCTCGACACCTTGCGCATGCCGGTCCAGTTGATGTTGCGCGCCGAGGGTGACAATCAGACGACTACCACGCTGATCGAAGGCAAGAGCGAAGATTTCGATTTCGAATCAAACGGGCAGCCGATCGAAGTCATCGTGGATCCGAATCACAAGATTCTGCGGATGTCTGAAGAGCTGCGAGTCTCGATCATCGCGCGCCGGGGCATCGAGCAGATGAAGGAAGGGCTTTACGCTGAGGCGCAACAGCAGTTTGAGGCAGCACTCAAACTCGATCGCTCCAATTCGTGGGTCTACTACAATCTCGGCTTGCTCTATCTGGAGCAGCGCAATTGGCAACTGGCGCTGGATAATTTTGAAGCCGCACTGATCGGGACAATGAAGCCGACCTGGATCGAAGTTTGGGCGCACATCAAAAAAGGAAACGCCTACGATGCGAAAGGCAACCGCGAGCGCGCGGTCTATGAGTACAACAAAGCCGTGCAGTCAGGGATTAACTACGACGACGCAATGGCGGTAGCTAAGAAGTTTCTCGCCACGCCTTACGACCCGAAAGCACAGGCCAGCGCTGTCGCCAGTCAATAGGGAAGGAATCGGAGGTCAGAAGACAGAATTCAGGAGACAGAATTCAGGATGCGGGAAAAAGCACTCGACGGGGAATCCCGCCGGGTGCTTTTTTGCTATTTGCGATTCACCAGGCAATGCGCTAGTTTTTTGACCACTGACCACTGACCCCAATGTCCCTAATTGTCGTCCTACTGAGAATTGCGCTCAGCGCGGTGTTTGGCGTAGCGGGAGTTACCAAGCTGCTGGATCTCGGCGGCACGCGCGATGCGCTGAAAAACTTTGGCACACCGCTACCGTTGATTCCAGCGTTGGCGCTCTTGCTTCCGTTCATTGAGTTGACGGTCGCTGTCGCGCTGCTGGTGGACAATTACACATCTGCAGGCGCCATAGGCGCGTTGGCCCTCCTCGGCGTATTTGTTTTCGCCATCAGCGTAAACCTGGCGAAGGGGCGCACTCACGATTGCCACTGCTTCGGCCAGCTTCATTCTCGCCCCCTCGGCTGGCCCACACTGCTCCGCAACATCGTCTTCGCGCTAGGCGCAGGCTTCGTCCTCTGGCAGTCAAGGGACACCGCCGCGCTGGTCCCGACGTTGCTCTCGCTTGGGCTAATTCCGCAGTTGATGTTGACGGCCGCGGTCGTATTGGTCGTGGCCATGTTGGCTCTTTGGCAGCAACGCGCGAAACGATCTCAAGCTGAAGAGAAAGAGTCAGAACCCGCACCGGCGGGGTTGCCGCTAAACTCGGTCGCGCCCGCGTTTCAGCTCGCGGCATACCACGGTGGCGCCAAATCTCTTGCTGATTTGATAACTGCCGGCAAGCCGTTGCTGCTTATTTTTACCAGCCCAACTTGCGGCCCCTGCGTTTCACTGTTTCAGGAAATCAAAGAATGGCAACGCACCCATAGCGAAAGGCTCACCATCGGTTTGATCAGCCGGGGCACGATTAAAGACAACTTCGTAAACGTCGCCCGGAATAATTTGGGCGAGGTGCTACTGCAAGAGGAACGCGAAGTGGCGGAGCTGTACAACGCTCGAGTGACACCCACCGCGGTGGTAGTGGACACGCGCGGCAGGATCGCCAGCCCACTAGCCGCCGGCGCGGATCAAATTCGCGATCTCCTGAACACCGTCCTCGAAAATTCTAACGGCCACACTGCTTCTGGCGCACGGCAAGAACCGTAGCCTGATGTTTGTGACGACGAGGCGCTCGCGCTAGAGTAACTGCGAAAGGAAATCATCGTGCTCGACATTCTGATCGAACTGCAGCGCTTGAAACGTCTCGACCGCACCGGTTGGACGCTGCGGGGTCAACCCAGCGGCACCGAGTCAGTTGCCGCGCATTCATTTGGTGTTGCAGTTACCGCAATGATCCTTGCCGATGAAATCAAGGCGAGGGGTGTCAGCCTGGATTCAGAACGCGTGCTGCGCATGGCCCTGTTACACGACTGGGCCGAAACCCGCGTCGGAGACATGCCGCGCACTGCGACTGGCTACTTCGGCGCAGAGGCGCGAAGGAGCGCGGAGACAAATGCTTTCGCTGATATCATCCGTGGACTTGGCGGCGGCGAGGTTGTTTATGCTGAGTTACACGAAGACTACGAAAAACGCGGCAGCCTGGAAGCGCGGCTGGTTAAGGCAGCCGATGTGATCGATTTGTTGATACAGGCCTATGCGCTGGAGCGCTCCGGCGCCAGAGGCCTCGATGAATTTTGGGAAGTTGCCCACGCCCCCGACTTCCAACTTCCCGCCGTCGCCAATGAAGTCGTGCAGGAAGTGTTACAGTCGCTCGTGAAGGCGCGCACCAAAATTTAGGCCGGATTCGTCGCGCGTCGAGCGTCTCTGGCGACGGCAGTATTTTGAAAAGCGCTATCTCAGATGGAAGACTTGCTGACAGTCGTTTTAGGATTCATTACGCTCCGCAGTGTTCTGCTTGGCGTTCTGCTCTTCGTCGTCACATTTAGCATCAATCTCGCTATTGTCTCGATCATTCTGGTGAAGATTCCGGCAACTTATTTTCAAGAGGGACACTCAAGAGCACTCTGGCAACACCGCTCGTCCGCGGTCCGTCTGCTGGGGCTGGTGCTGAAGAATGGCCTTGGCGTTTTCCTGGTCGCACTGGGCATTGTGCTGTCGCTGCCGGGTGTGCCGGGGCAAGGAGTGCTGACGATTCTGCTGGGGATAATGCTGCTGGATTTTCCGGGACGACGGAAACTTGAAATCAAGATCCTGAGCCGGCCGCAGGTTTTTAAGGCCATCAACAAATTGAGGGATAGATTCGGGAAGACGCCGCTGGAGCTGGATTGAACCAGGCCTGGGAGGGTGGCACGCGCATCTTGCGCGTGATTAACGGGCGGGGGACCCTGCCACTTTGAATCTGACCCGGCGAAGCAAGACCTGCGTTGACAAGAAAAAACGGCTTTGTTAGGTTGAACGCTCAGTTCCAGGATGTCATCGAGCTTAATTATGCGTTGTCTGCGAGAATCGCCATTTGATGCCTGATCCACTTTCCGCCAGCCGACTGCCTCGGCAACCAATTCTTTTACTACTGATTGTCAGCCTGATTGCCACGTCGGCGTGCGCGCTGTTCGTCAAGCCGAAGAAGGTGCAGGTGCCGCAGCTCCTAAAGCCGCTGGCTGATGCGAGCCGAGGGCTGCTGCTTAACGAGATCAACCGCCAGACGACGGTCCAGTCGATTCAAGGGAAGATCGATATTCAGTTTGAGGACACATCTTTTGCGGAGTCGGGCATCGTCGAGAAATACCGGCAAACCGAAGGCACTGTCGTCTTGCAACGCCCCGGAAAAATCTATCTCGGCATTCAGTTTTCCTTTGTAGACATCGCACAGATGAGTTCCGACGGCGAACGCTTTCGCGTGGCCGTATTCCGTGGTGACGAGAAATACAAACGCTTCATCAAGGGCACCAACAACGCCGTCTACCCCAAGCTTGAAGAAGCGACGGCCCCCGTCAACCCCAAGGGTTCGAAGAAACCGAGCCAGACGAACGAGAAAGAAGCAGTAAGCGCGCTTTCAAATCTTCGTCCGCAACACCTGACCGATGCGCTGATGATTCAGCCGGCCGGCGACCCTGGGCTGGTTTACGTCCAGAGCGAATTTTTTCAGGAAGAAAACGACAACACGCCGCAAGCTAAAAAGGGTACGCGCGTAGTGCGCGGTTACTACCTGCTGGAAGAATTCACGCCGCCAACTTCCGGGGCAGCTCGCCTCGTGCGCCGTTTTTGGTTTGATCGAGTTGGCGCGATCCGCCTGGCGCGCGTCCAGTTCTTCGACGATCAGGGCCTCTTGCTAACCGATGTTTCCTACTCGAATGAAACGTTTTTCGGTGAGGCAGCGAAATATCGTTTACCGTCGCGGATTGAAATCACCCGGCCCCACGACCAGTATAAATTGACGATTTCGTACCAGACGCCCGCGACTGTGGCTGTTGACAAGGAGTTTCGGCCCGAAGCTTTCGTCCTGGAAAACAAGAGCGAACTGCAAGAGGTAGATCTGGACGAACGTCTGCGCAAGAAGACTACGCCCTCGCCGTAAAGCGATTTCGCCTGTTAGCTATTCACCCCTGCCTGTATTAACATCTGGCGTTCCTAAGTTACCCGCTTATACGTGGGGCTGTGCGCTGTTTAAGCTAACCGAAAACTCGGGTGTCGATGAGAACGATTCTACAGGCCGAAAATTTGGTAAAGACGTATCGCGTCGGCAAAGTTGACGTGCCCGCGCTGCGCGGGGTTTCGCTCGAGGTCCACGAGGGCGAGTTCCTGGCGATCATGGGTCCGTCTGGTTGCGGCAAGTCGACCATGCTGCTTCTGATGGGCGGGCGGCTCACGCCATCATGCGTCCGATTTGTAATCGACGGAGAGGATCTCACCGCCGCGTCCGATGCCAAGCGGACCGACATTCGGCGCCGCAAGATCGGTTTCATTTTCCAACGCTTCAATCTCTTTCCTACTCTGACCGCCGAAGGTAATCTCCGCCTGGCCGAACGCATCCACGGCAACGGCGGCGACGATCCCGAGCGCCGCCGCGAGGTGCTCCGGTTGCTTGGCCTCGAGGACAAACTGCAGCACAAACCGCTTGAGCTCTCGGGCGGCGAACAGCAACGCGTAGCTCTGGCTCGTGCGGTAGTAACCCGCCCGGCGATCGTGCTGGCAGACGAGCCCACCGGCAACCTGGATTCGGAGAATTCAGCCCTGGTTCTGAACATGTTCCAGGAATTGAATTACCAGTTTAACCAGACCATCGTGATGATCACTCATAACCCGGAAGCCGCAGCAATGTGCCGACGAATAGTACAAATGCGCGACGGTCACATCGTCGAGCCCGCCGCAGGCGTTCAACTCTAATCAGCTAAAACTGCTAGAATGCAGCTTGTTTTTGTGGGAGCGAGAATCCTTCCGCATGGCGTGCCGCTTGCGATAATCGTCTACGAGGGCCGAAATCCTTTGACCGGAATATTGCGAAAGTTCTTTTTTTGGACATACGCCAGAAACACCTGGCAGTGGGATCTTCTGTGCGTTCTTATTCTAATTTTCATATTTGGGACCCCAAAAAGCTGGTTTGAAAATAGCGAACGACAGCGGCGGGTGGGGCATCAAAGCCCCGCTGCTTCAACCGTGCTGGTTGGCCCTGAACGTATTGCAAACGCAGAAGATAAGGGTGGCCACGCGCGGAGAATTGGTAGGCAATCTGGCCGGTGGGCGCGAGCTCGTGCTCCTCGATGAGGTCGACACAGCGCGATGTGAGGACCTGGCGGGCGACGGAGGGCCAAGCAATCATCGATGGACGCGAGAGTTATGCGGACAGGGTGACAAGGTGATAGGGTGAT
>JANMVC010000193.1:0-2039 GCA_031392315.1 Pyrinomonadaceae bacterium
GTTTCCGTAAAGGCCAAACGCATCCAGCCGCTTTCATTCAAAGTTGCGGCGAGCGCATCGCATGATTTCCATTGATATATGGCTCCCGCACCGACACCCGATCTCAGTCTTTTAGTAAGCAATTATTTGGATTAAGTGATAGGGTGCGAAAAGAAAGCAGAGTGTTTTTCAATTGCAGAGATATTTCGATTCCTGCCCTGCTTAAGGAGAAGACAGTATGAAAATCAAATACGCAGCCGTGATCGTTGCCACGCTGGTCCACTATATTTTGGGCGGCCTCTGGTACTCCCCGCTCCTCTTCGGAAACAAGTTTCTCCAGTTCATCAACTGGTCTCCTGAGAAAGTTACCGAAATGGGAAACCAAAGCCACGCGAAGGAATTTGCAATCGCCTTCCTGACCTCGCTGGTATTGGTTTACATCCTGGCCCACTTTGTTCAGTACGCGAAAGCAACTACCGCCATGGCCGGAATTCAAACAGCTTTTTGGCTCTGGCTCGGCTTCATTGTGACTACACAGGCGGCCACAGTTATTTTCGAGCAACGGCCCCTCGGGCTCTATCTGATAAATATCGGTTACCAACTGGTGGGTTGTTCACTTGCGGGTTTGATCCTCGCTGTCTGGCGAACCAAGGAAACAGTAGGCTCAACTGCATGAAACTGTCGGTTAACCAGTAAAACTTTCTTGCAAGGCTCACGGATTTAAGTAAACTCGCCAGTGAAATGTCGAATGACAGCATCGGCGATCAACTGTGGGCCGAGATGACCGACGGCCAGAAGGTGGATGCTGTCTATAAAGGCCAGGCGACGCTGAAGCAGATGAGCGAAGGACTGCTGGACGGCTCCGCCGAACTACGCAGCGCCTGCCGGGAAGTCCTGGCCCATACCGATCCTTCGTTTGAAACTCTGGCGGTTGACGACGGCCATCTGGATAGCCTCGCCGACGCGCTCGCCCTGGCGGCGCAGAAGCTTGGCTCAAAGACGCAGCCAACCACGAAACGGAATTCGCGAGCTGCGAAAGCGAACTCGCGCCACCGCTTTGGTTTACCGCAGGGCTTCGTGCCGCGCCTGCAGCGTTATGGGCGCGCTGTGTTGCTGGAGTTAAATATTTACCGTCTGCCGGATGGGCAGGAGTTTATTCCCGGTCACCCGACCGGCACTTTGGGCGCGCGTCAGCATTTGTATGCGCTGTTGACCGTCGAACAATATCTAGAAGGTCAACGTGGATCGGTCTACGTTCGCAACGATGGCAGAATTTTTGACTACAGCGTTGACGCAGCAAGCTCAGCAAGCGATCTGTTCGACACGGGTTATACGATTTACGACCTCGAGCGCACCGGACGATACGTGCCGCAGCGTTCAAAGCCTCGTAAGCGGAAGAATCGGCAACAGCTGAAACATCGCCGCGCTGCCGCCGGGCGCTAGCTTGAGTAGTAACGCAAACTGCTACCACCCCACGCGGGCTGCCCGCGCGGGGACCCCGGTTTAGTTTGCGGATCTTTGTATAGAACTACTGGTTCAGGGAACACGAATGACAGCAAACAATGTGGACAACTCGCCAAAGTTTGATCGCCGCCCATGGGGCACTTTCACAGTGTTGGATGAAGCTGACGGCTTCAAGGTCAAGCGGATCGAAGTCTTGCCCGGCAAACGCTTGAGCTATCAGAAGCATGCGCAGCGTGCCGAGCATTGGTTCGTGGTTGAAGGCACGGCGAGGGTAACGCTCGACGGAAACGAAATCATCGTCGAGGCCGGACAGGCGATCGACATCCCGCAGGGCGCGGCGCATCGGGTTGAAAATCCGGGCGAGATGAACCTTGTCTTCATTGAGGTGCAGCGAGGCGTCTACCTGGGTGAGGATGACATTGTTCGCTTGGAGGACGACTTCGGACGAGCACCTGATAAATAATCCGCGTTTGTAGAATCGAAGTCAGCTCTTTACTGGGACCGCGGGCGCCCTCGCCCGCACTGAGCGCCCAGCGCGAACAAGGATTTAGTAATGGGCTCTTCGCGGCTAACGACGGTTGCGGGCGAGGGCGCCC
>JANMVC010000230.1:0-3349 GCA_031392315.1 Pyrinomonadaceae bacterium
CTTTTCGATGATCGCGCCTAGAAGGAAATAGCCGGAGTTGTTGTATGCAAACTTGCTGCCCGGCTCGAATTCCAAATCGCCGCTGGCGTGCTTCTTGACGAAGTCGGCGACGGTGTAGGGATTGCGGCTGACTTCATCCTGAAATTTGGGCTGGCTGGTGTAACTGGGAATGCCTGACGTGTGGTTTAGCAGTTGGTGAATTGTGACTTTCTCGCCAGTGTCTTTGCGATAGTCAGGAAGGTAATCAGTAATCCTGCCGTCGAGCTTGATCTTTCCCTGTTCGACCAATTGAAGAATCAACGTCGCCGTAAACTGTTTAGTGATCGAGCCGAGCCGAAACTTGGTTTCGGGAGTATTCGGAAGGTTCCATTCCATGTTCGCCTTGCCGAAACCCTTTTTGTAGATCACCTTGCCATTCTCGGCCACCAGCACTGAGCCATTGAAGAGCCGGTGCTTGTGCGCGGCCGTCATCACTTCGTCAATTTTGGCGGCTTTGGTTTGGGTGTTGTTCTGGGCCAGGGCCGCGCTGGGCAGCGATACCAAAATCATGGCGCAGAGCATTAGCGCGCGTCGGAGCGCCGTGGCTGGCGACGTAAGTTGTTTTTGCAATAGCGTTTCTCCTGAGATGAATTAATGAGCCAAGGGCATTTCGGAACCGATGATTAACGATTCGATTGGGAAAATTGTTCCTGCGTTTTCCCCTAACAGCAAGGTGGGCTATCGGCGTGAGGGTGTCGGCACACTTATTCGCAGCGGCGTTGGAGACGGCGCGGTGTCAGTTTGTTTGAATGAGGAAAGCGAGAAGGCGAGTCCGACCAGCAGGCCGATGAATCCGAGGATGATGATTACGGAGAGCGCGCGCATCAGTTTCGGCACCTGCGGATTGAGTTCACCCGTCTTGCCGCTAAAGCGAACGCCGCAGGCTCGGCATTTGATGAAGTTTAAAAACGGCGTCCATATAATGCCGCCTTGCGAAGTGTAGATTAGTTTCTTGACGTTGGTGCTGCCGCACGCTGGGCAGGCTGTGTTGCTATTCAATTGTTCTTGACTCCTTGTCCCCACGCCAAAAAACCATCGCGAGGATCGTTGTAATCAGACGATGCCCAGTCTCGCATTGTTTGGATTTAGTGCCGCCTTCAGGTGGCTAGCCCGCAGGGCCGATAGGCCAGCCGTTTTACGGCTGGTTCATTCGGTAACGATTATTTCGAGGCCGCTTCAGCGGCCTTTCCAGATATCGGAGCGAATTCGCAAGGCCGTTTGAAACGGCCTGCCAATCGAATCGTTCGCGGATCAACCAGCCGTAAAACGGCTGGCCTATTCGCCATGCGGGCTAGCCTCGTAAACGAGGCACACGGAATTCCAAACGTGGATATGACTTTGGCCGTGGCTTACTTTAAATACTCCCGCGCTTCGCGTAGCTCTGCCAAATCCCCGTCCGCCAGTTTCCACTGCTCAACCAGCTTTGCGTATGCCGATTTGGCGCCTTCACGATCGCCCATGGCCGCTGCCGCCCGCGCCAAGCCCAACAAAGACCGCGCGCGATTTGGCTGTCTCATCATCGCCGCCCGGAATTGGACCGCGGCTTGAGCCGGCTTACCGGCCTTCAACAACAGCTCGCCAAATAATTCGTGCGAAGGCTTAACGAGTCCCGGTGGCCCAGACGGCGGAGGCATTGCTTCCTCCAGCGTCGTTGCCTGTTTCATCAACTCAATCGCGCGGGCGTGGTCCCCTTTCTGCGACGCCCCCAGGGCCTCGACCTCAAGCTGCCGGATTTCGAGCATGCCCTGCGACGGCCCCGTCGATTGCACATCACGCCCAATCGCCCGCAAGCCGCTCAAACTCTTCTCCACTTCCGAAGCATCGGTGCGTGCCGCCGCGAGTCCGCGAATGAAGAGCGGCAGGGTCTGACTACGATTTGAAGCGCGCACGGTCACTGCTTCCATTGGTTCAGCCGGCGCCGACGCCTTGGCGCCGTGAGCCCCATGCCCGCCGCCGTTGCTTGCATCAACGCCGGCAGTCTGCGCGTCCGCAGTTGAGGCAGGGAAGAGGCTGGGCGCCAGATTCCATCGCTCGGTTTCCACTACGAAAGCCGCGGCCATATTCGCGTAATTGTTTTCGTAGTAACCCGGCCGCAGTTTGTTATCGTACTTCGTCTCGGACATCGTCTTCTTCATCAACGCCAGCAACTCTTCGGCTTTGCGATAACGGCCCTGCTGCAAATAAACGTAGAGCAGCCAATGGAGACTGTGATAGTCGCGCACATTGGGCGAGAGGCTTTTGCGTTTCATCCAAGCGTCAGACGATTGCCACGCCGATTCATTTGAAATCGCCGCTTCCGGCCACATTCCGAGTTGGAGAAAAATATGCGCGGGCATGTGGCGCGCGTGATGCGCTTCGGGAGCGATGCCTGCGTAGCGGCGCGCGGCGGGCAGCGCGAGAATGGCGTGGTCGGGATCGTCAAACGCGTGAATGATGTAATGCGCCGCGCCGGGATGGTTTGGGTTCTTTTCGTAAACTGCGAGCGCGATGGCTCCGGCGCGGGCCTGGTTGCGATAGCCTTTGTCGCCGGGTGTGACCATGCCGAGGAGCGAAAGCGAGTAGAACGCCGCCGCGTCGAGGTCATCCGGGTGCGCCAGGTAAACTTTTTCCATTGCAGCCGCATAAGCCGTATCGCGCGCACGCTTGCTGCCATCGGCGGTTTCGGCGTATAGCGCTTTCACTGCTTCGAGGTACGCGCGCTCCCGCGGCGTTAGTTTGGAAGTGTCTTTGATTTTCGCTACCACTTGGCGAGCGGCGACAGTGTCCTGTTCGGACCAGAGCGGGTGGTTATGGGCCATCGCCTCGCCCCAATAGCCCATCATGAAATCTGGTTCGACCTTGGTGGATTCGCGAAAGGCTTCGAGCGCTTCTTCGTACCAGAAGGAATGCAGCGCCGCCAAGCCGCGGAGGAAATGCGCTTGCGCCTTTTCGGAGCCGGACGTGGGAAACTGAACGCTGCCGAGTTGCGACGTCTGCGCGCTGACGCCGACGGTGAAAGCCGCTAGCAGAACCGCCAACAAGAATTGTTTTCTCCACGCTGATCGAAAAGGTGACATCATTTTGCGCCTCCGAGCGTAACGCAAACTGTTAGTTTGCGTCGGTTGAGCAACTAATTAGACAATTGAATCTGGCATCGCACACAATCGCAAACTAACAGTTTGCGTTACAAACATCGCAAACTTACTTCTTGCCGATGCAGTACAGGTTCGTCGCCGTGCGTATGAAAATCTGGCCGCCCGAAATTGCAGGTGAACTCAGACAGTAGTCATTAAGCGCGTTC
Organism: Pyrinomonadaceae bacterium; assembly: GCA_031392315.1. GTDB lineage: Bacteria > Acidobacteriota > Blastocatellia > Pyrinomonadales > Pyrinomonadaceae > PSRF01. The sequence goes on from JANMVC010000230.1 coordinate 3,320, forward strand.
TCCGCTAAAACTTCAAACACCGGCCCAGCC
>JANMVC010000263.1:0-6175 GCA_031392315.1 Pyrinomonadaceae bacterium
TGCACGAACGAGCCAAGGAAAAGTTTCGCCGGCTGGGGACCAACGTATTTATGTCGCTGGATCTGGTCGACTACCAGGCCCAACTCGATCGGGCATTGTCGTGGCTCTGGACTGTCGCTGACCCGCGCGAGTTAACGCCGCTGAGTTTTCCGATTCCAAAGATTCGACTACTAACCGAAATCAACGACTACGACTAGGAGCGTTCACTTTCATCCGTGCTAAATAATATTCGCTTGCTATTGCTGGCCGCGTGGCTCGGCGCCGCAATCTTCTTCAGCGCAGTAGTTGCGCCTGGATCTTTTCGAGTGTTGCGGGCGTTCAACCTGCCCAATCAAGGCGAGATTGCCGGGGCATTGGTGGGCCGTTCGTTAAGCTTCATCAATAAGAGCGGATTCGTCATCAGCTTGTTTTTGCTCGTCACGGTATTCGCTTTACGGAAAACCCTGGCGCGAGGCCGTTTGAGCTTGCAGATCCTGCTGCTGGTGTTTGTTGCTATCGCCACTGCAGCCGGAGAATGGGTGATAGCAGCCCGAATGCGTGGCCTTCGCGCCGCTTTTAATATGCCCATCGATCAGGTCGCCTCGACCGACGTGAGCCGGATAGCATTCGCCGCGCTGCACGGGTATTCTGTCACCGCGCTTTTGGTGGCAATGATTGCCGGGCTGTTGGCGTTTTTTGTGATTTCGAAACCCGCCGGCACGAGGACATGAATAGGAAGGTTTGCCGTGGAGATTTTCGAGCACATCGATGAATGGCGTAAGCGTTACGCCGATTGGCAAAACGGACCAGGCGCAAAAACGGACGATGTCGGCGACTCGTATCCTTTTGTGAAAAACAAGCGCGCGCCTTTTTCGCCGGCGCGTTGCGCCCTGCCGATGATGAATCTGGCGGTGATCTCTTCGGCCGGCGCTTACCTTGACGGCACCGAGGCTTTCGACACCACCGTCTCTGGCGGCGATCTAAGTTTTCGAGAAATACCTTCGCGGATTGATCCGGAAGATTTGCGATTCGCCGCGCGCGGTTACGATCCCGCAGCTGTCCGTGCCGATGCCAATTCGCTTTTGCCCTTGTGGCGTCTGTTCGAGTTCGCAAGCAACGGCATCATCGGCCGGCTTAACTCGGTGTTTTGGAGTTTCTCCGGCTTTATCCCCGACGCCGCGCGCTTCGCGGAAGAGACCGCACCGCGCATGGTTGAGCGGGTGCAGAGCTATGAAGTGCAGGGGGTGCTGCTGATTCCCGCTTCGCGGCTCTGCCATCAGTCAGTTTCATTGCTGGCGCGAACACTCGAGGCAGCAGGTGTTACTACGATGACCCTCGCCGTGGACAAGGAAGTCATCGAGAGTGTGCGGCCACCGCGCGCTGCGCTTTACGCGGGAGAACTCGGCAGCGTAGCCGGCTTGCCAAACTTCCCTGAGCACCAGCGTCGTGTTCTCGATGAGTCGCTGCGCTTGATCGAGCCGATGGACCAGCCCGGCATTCGCCGTTTGACAGTGGCCCTTGAAAGCCAGATTGAAGCAGCCCGCGGTGAGCGATAAGTGCGCAAGCTCCCTGGCGATTTTTCAGTTCGCTCTCAACTGTGCCCGCGGTCCCAACAAAGAGAGAAGCTCGCAAACTCAGCTTTTGGATCGAAACCGTGTCTCTCAAACTTAGTCTATGAAACTCGCCAAACGCCTCTTGCTCATCCTCGCGGGGATTGCCATGGTGGCCGTTCTCTATCTTCTCCTCTGGCCCGTGCCAATTTCACCCGTGGCCTGGACTCCGCTGCCCGCGCCGAATTTGACTGGCCCATACGAGCGCAACACGAAGCTGGCGCGAGTGGAGCGGCTGGGTATTGTTCCACCGGCAAAAGGATTTGCTCCCGAAGACGTCGCCATCGACGCTGAGAACCGTGTCTACACCGGACTTGATGATGGGCGCATCATGCGCCTCGAAGGAGCCGACGCGCATTGGGCCCCATTCTCCGACACGCATGGCCGCCCGCTGGGGATGGTCTTCGATGCAAACGGAACTTTGATCGTCGCTGATGCAATCAAGGGACTGCTCGCGATTGCGCGCGATGGTTCAGTCTCAGTGTTAACAACCTCGGCGGATGGCGTGGCATTTGGCTGTACCAATGATCTGGACATTGCTGCGGACGGCACGATCTATTTCACCGATGCCACATACAAGTTTCCGCTCACGAATTACAAAGCCGACCTGATGGAACACCGCGGCAACGGCCGCTTCCTCGCTTACGATCCGAACACAAAAAGCACGCGCACGTTGCTGCGGGATCTCGTCTTCGCGAACGGCGTTGCCGTTAGTCCGGACCAGTCGTTCGCGCTCGTAGTTGAGACAGCGAAGTACCGGGTCCACCGCGTTTGGTTAACTGGTCCAAAGACAGGACAGTCAGAAATTTTTATCGACAACCTGCCCGGCTTTCCCGACGGCATTACTTCAAACGGCAAAGGAAAGATTTGGCTCGCGCTGGTGACGCCGCGCGATCAAACCCTCGACAAACTTCTTCCCCAACCATTTCTCCGCAAAGTGGTGATGCGCTTGCCGACGTTTCTCCAACCCGCGCCGAAGCGCTACAGCTTTGTGCTGGGTCTGGATCTCAACGGCCAGATTACTGACAATCTTCAGAACGGCTCAGCTGATTGCTACGCCCAAATCGCGAACGCTGTCGAACGCGACGGCTCCCTCTATTTCGGCAGCATCGGCGAAGCCACCGTCGGTCGCTACCGCCTTGGCCAACCTTAGCCATCCCGAAATTCTAAAGCTAGGAGTTACGCGATCTCGACTCTTTCGCCGTCGTTTTGCATTGGGCCATTCTCGCTTTTCTCTCTAAAAACTTGCCGCTTATCGGTGGCTACCTTGTATGCATCTGTATACCTGATTACCAAGCCATCAGCGAAAGATCACTCAGCAAAAACGCTTGCTGAGAATTTTGCATAGATTTCTGGATACGTCGTATCCAATACCTCGCGCCATCCGCTTGAGACAGATGAACCGCTAAGTCTCACTATTTCTACGTTTAGAACTAAGTTGGGGCATTTCGCCCGAGTGGCACAGGCATTGATAAGATCTAAGGCGAAACTCAAGCAATTCTAACCGCCGAGACCGATCAAAGCGGAAATTACTATCACTCCAGGGAAGATTAACGATCATGATGAACTTACTCTCAGCCGCCACCGCCACTCCGCAACACGCTTTTCAAACTACCGATCTGGCCAGCGCCCTCATGCATAAGCTCACCCCAGAACTTATCAACACGATCAACTCGTTGGGCGTCGAACAACGATATTCGGTGATGGACAACTACCCAGACTTCCTCGCCGGCAAGCCAATGCATGCGACGAGCTCGACAACTGACCTTGGTGTCGGCGCCACGAAAAAGTGCATCGAGCAGTGGCAGGGTGACCCCACGCAGATTGGACTCTTGATTGCCGCCACGAACACGCCTGACCAGATGCTTCCCTGTCTCGCATCGGAAGTGATCGGCAAAACTCACGGCCTGCTATCGCGGTCGATTCGCACGGTCAGCATGCAATCCCAAGGTTGCTCAGTCTTGTTGAAGTCGATTGAAGTTGCGCAGTGGTACCTGGCAGCTAATCCGGGCAAGATGGCGATGGTCTTGATGGCTGAAGCGCACACGCCCTTTGTGGCGCCGCTGCTCAGGGACGAATACAACGGTTATAGAGAAATCCTACGAATGCGAAAGGAGCAAAAAGTAGATGCAGCCCAGTTTGAACAAAAGAGGTTGGATACCACCTTCGTCATTCAATCCATGCTTTTTGGTGACGGAGCAGTAGCCTTGTTGGTGGGCGCTGAAGAAGGCAAACCCAGCTTCGGACCTATCTCCCACTTAACCAACGAAGACACGGACGACCTGGATCTGCTCACGATGAACAGCAACAGCTCGCATCCATTCCTGAAGGGCAGGCCACAGTATTTCATGCGTCCGGCGGTGCCGGCTCGCGGCGCTCACTATGCGGTGTCGACTGTGAAAAGCGTCTTGGAGCATCCCGACTCGCCGGTTCACAATCTGAGTCAGGTAGACAACTGCCTGATTCATACCGGCAGCAAGAAAATTCTGGACGGCGTCTGTTCGCAGTTGGATCTGGAAAAGGATTCAGCGAAGGTGCATGGCTCGTACGAAGTGCTGAAGAACTACGGCAACCTCTCGAGCGCCTCCACCGGCTTTATGCTGGCTGAGAAGAATGAGTGGAAAGGCCCTGCGATGGTGGTTGGCTTCGGCGTCGGGTTTACGGCCAGCGCCGGAATCATGAACTACAACTAAGAGGAAAACGCGCGCCTCACCTAAGCAGAATTAGGCCGCGGCGTTTTCCAGGACGGGCTCGTTAGCGATGACGTTGGTGATGGTTTGGCTGATCTGGTTGAAGTCAAACGGTTTTCCAATGACCCCGTTGACGAGTCCGTCTTCTCCCGTCGGCGGTCGAGTTCCGGTGCCATAGCCGGTAACCAGAACGACGTTCATCTCAGGCCACCGTTTGCGAATCTCGCGACTCGTTTCCCAGCCATCCATCTCCGGCATCGCCAGATCAGTAAACACCAGATCGAAATTGTTTGCGGCCAGACATTGCAGGGCGATTTGTCCGCCGTCGGCAAGAATCACGCGATGGCCCATTGACTCAAGCATTTCCGCCAGGGTCTCCCTCACCGAGGGTTCGTCGTCCACCACGAGAATCGAAAGCGATGGCACCTCCACTGGCCCAACCGGGGTTTGGGCACGTTCTAATTCCGCCAGCGCCGATGGCAAATCAATAGTGAACACCGTACCTCGGTCCACTTCGGAGGCCACCTGTATCGATCCCTCATGACGCTCGATGATGCTATGACTGACCGAAAGGCCCAGGCCGGTGCCTTGAGTTCCCTTCGTCGAGAAGAAGGGATCGAAAAACTTTTGTCGCACGTCTTCCGGCATGCCGGTGCCGTTGTCGGCAAATTGCAGACGCAGACGGCCCTCGGCGGGCACACAACTGATCTCGAGTTTGCCGCCCGTCGGCATGGCGTCCACTGCGTTTACGATTAGGTTGACGAATACCTCGCGCAGTTCAGAAGCGCTTCCCAGGGTGTGGAGACTGGGGCCGACATCCAACGTAACGTCGTAATCGAGTCCGCGTAGTCGCGCCTCGTTTTGCCAGCGCGTGCGAGTGATCTCGACGGCGTCGTTCAATAGGCTGGCCACGTCCAGCAGTTCAAATTCCTTCGCGGGAGATTTGCGCGCAAAGGTCTGAATCCGGCGCACGGTGGCGGCGGCGTCTTCAGCGGCGGTTTGGATAATGTCGAGATTACGCACGACGCCTTCGTCTTTTGTCTGGCGCCGGATCAACTGCGAGCGCCCGAGAATGGCGGCGAGCGAGTTGTTAAAGTCGTGCGCGACGCCGGATGCCAGTTGCCCGAGCGCGCGCAGCTTGTCAGCCCTGGCAGCGCGCTCTCGTTCCTCTTTTTGTTCCGTAATGTCCCGGGCGATTCCCAGCACGCCCGTGATGCGACCATCAACTACGAGTGGTGAGTTGTCCACTCGCGCGTAGCGAAGACTGCCGCTGTCGGCCACGAAGCGCATTTCATACGTTTGCGCCTCCCCTAAAAGTGCCATGCCGAGTTTTGCGGCTACCGTGTCGCGGTCAGACTCATGAACGAAGTCCGGCAGATAGCGGCCAATAAACTCTTCGCGCTTCAGCCCAAGCGCCATCAGGGTGGCGTTGTTGCACCACTTGAAACTGCCATCCATGTCTACCGCATAGATCGACTCGCGGGCGCTTTCCAGGATGTTGGTGAGCAGCGACTGATGCTCACGCGCGACCGCCTGCACGTTTCGCAGCTCCGACAGGTCGCGGGCGGTGCAAACTGCGGCGGTCACCGCTCCCGCCTTATCCAAAACCGGTTCGATGGAAACCAGGATAGGGCGATTCAGCCGATCAGGCGTTACCTCAATTGTGACACTGCGGCCCACTGCAATCGCCTTCTCAACCACACAGGTGGCGGCCTGCGAAGTGGTGCGCAGCACATCACAACATTTCCGCCCCAGCAGCGCGCGGGGATTTGAAGCTTCCATAGCGGCGCCGGCCGTGTTCACGCGTTTGAGTCGTCCGGAACGGTCGAAAATAAATATGCCGTCCGACATTGAATCAAAGGTGGTCTCCCATTCGGATTTACCTTTGGCCACCAT
>JANMVC010000291.1:0-5928 GCA_031392315.1 Pyrinomonadaceae bacterium
CTCGCTCCACGCAGAATTCAGCCAACTTAACGCTTAAACGAAACTAATCAGCCCTTTCGGTTTTACTATTCTCGATTCACCCTTTACGATTCATCAATCCATGGGCTTTGCAACCACAGCAATTCATAGCGGTCAGGAACCAGACCAGACCACTGGCGCAGTAACGGTTCCGATCTATCAAACTTCCACTTACGCACAGGACGGCCTCGGTAAGCATAAGGGCTACGAATATGCCCGCACACAAAATCCGACTCGCAGCGCGCTCGAAACAAATCTTGCCGCTCTCGAAGGCGGCCGTTATGGTTTTGCGTTTGCTTCGGGCATGGCCGCGATCGATGCAACCCTGCGGCTGGTGAAAGCCGGGGAGCACGTGGTTGTTTCCGACAACACTTATGGCGGCACATTTCGCCTCTTCACGAAAGTGCTCGCCAACTACAACATCGAGTTTGACTTCGTCGACACCTCCGATGCGCTCAATGTGGAAGCGGCGATCAAGCCCAACACGAAGATGGTGTTCGTAGAAACTCCGACGAACCCGGTAATGATCGTCAGCGACTTGCGCCAGATTTCCGAAGTCGCGCATCGCGCCGGCGCCCGCGTGGTTTGCGACAACACATTTCTTTCGCCTTACCTGCAACGGCCGTTGGAATTCGGCGTCGACATTGTGGTGCATTCGACCACGAAGTATTTGAATGGCCATTCGGACGGAATCGGCGGCATAGTGATCCTAAACGACGAAACCGATGCCGCGTGGATCGGTTTTATTCAGAACAGCGCGGGCGCAATTCTTTCGCCGTTCGACTCCTGGCTGGTGATGCGCGGCACCAAGACGCTGGCCTTGCGAATGGATCAGCACGACAAGTCTGGGCGCGCAGTAGCAGCCTTTCTTGAAGAGCATCCGAAGGTGAAGAAGATTTATTACCCTGGCTCGGCTTCGCACCCCCAACACGCGCTGGCCAAGCGACAGCAGAGCGGTTTCGGCGGCATGATCGCGTTTGACGTTGGTTCGCTCGAAGGCGCGCGGACCGTGCTTGAGTCTGTTAAGTTGTGTACCCTCGCGGAAAGCCTCGGCGGTGTGGAAACACTAATTTCGCATCCGGCCACCATGACTCATGCATCGGTCGATGCGGAGAAGCGCGAGCGGTTGGGCATTACCGATGGGTTGGTGCGAGTTTCCGTTGGACTCGAAGATACGGATGACATCATTGCTGATCTCGACCAGGCCCTGAACTCGGTGTAGCGCAAACTGTTAGTTTGCGTAAGCGGTGTAGCGCAAACTGTTAGTTTGCGTAAATAACATTAGGAACGGACAAGACGCAAACTAACAGTTTGCGTTACAAACCGGGGTGACAGCCAAAAACAGACGGGTTAGAATTCAGCAGACTTCGCCTTTACCCGAATCGTCTTCGCAGATTTTATGAATAGCCTATGAACGTTGAGCTGCAAGCAAAATCCGATGTAGGTCGTGTACGCCGCGGCAATGAGGACAATTTTCTCGTCCTCGAACTCTCCAAGCAACAAACCTGGACCGGCTCGCCCGGCGCCGAAGCTCCACCAAAAGAACTCACGGAATTCGAGCTGGGAGACGAGGGTCTGGTGCTGGTCGTTTCCGACGGCATGGGCGGCGCGCTGGCCGGCGATGTCGCCAGCCGCATGGCCGTGGATTCGGTCCGCGACATAATCCTGGGCGGCAACTCAGGGTGCGATCCTGGCGCGCCGTTAGTCGAGTGTCTGACCCGGGCCACGGTGCTTGCCAATCGCGCAATCCACGATAAGAGCCAGGAAGACTCGCGCTGCGCCGGTATGGGTGCAACTTTTACCGGCGCTGCCATACATGGAGACCTGCTGGACTTCGTTCAGGTGGGCGACAGCCGTGGCTACATTCTTCGCAAGGACCAGATTCGTTTAGCCACAAAGGATCAGTCACTCGTGCAGCAGCTTGTTGACGTGGGTCAGATTAGCGAGGCCGAAGCCGAGACGCACATGTTTCGCAATGTGATCCTCCAGGCGCTGGGCGCGCAGGGCGATGTGAAGCCGGTCACCGGCCGCATCCGCCTGAAGCGGGGCGACATGTTGTTGCTTTGCAGCGACGGACTTTCAGGGAAGTTACGCTCTGAAGATATTTTGAATATCGTGGGTAGCAATCACGACTTATCGAAGGCCTGCGACGAATTAGTTGCGGAAGCTAACGCGCGGGGCGGTGAAGACAACATCACGGTGATTCTGGCGCGCTTCACGGGAAACGAATTGGACGAACCCGCCACCGACCGCATCACCATCGAACTCCCGCCGATCGAAGAAGAAGACAAGACTCTCGACGACACTTTCGATTCAGACACCGAACCTCGGTAACCAGCACAGGCCAAGTCAAATCTAGCTCGAACGGTAGAAGCCAAACTCAACTTATTCCGGAAGTTCTTTCGCTCGCCAATCAACGCCTTCGTCAATCCGCCGCACATAAATCGAAGAGCCTTCGATGCTCTCAACGCGCACGCGCTCGCCCGCTTCCAGCGCACTCTCGCCCTCGGCGGGGTAAGCAGTCCAGGTAGAACCGAAAACTTTTACTGCGCCCTCCTGCATTGCGCCTCGACTCGAAGAAACCACTGTCCCAATTTTTCCCGGCAGCGAGTCAACGCCCGTGCGGAGAGAGTCGCCCGTAGTTTCGCGTGAAAAGTAGTTAACAAAAATGGTTCGAGACGCTGCTGTCAGCCCGATGGAAACAGCGGCAAAGATCAGAAACTGAATGGCGAAACTGTCGATCCCCACCATGGCCGCCAACGCGGCCGCCAGCGCGCCGATGCCGAACCACAACAGCACAAAGCCGGACGTGAAGACTTCGGCCACGATCAGGATTCCGCCAAACACGCACCAGGCTATCCAAATGAAATTGTCCATGCTTATTAGTCCCGCGCGGCTAACCCTTAAACATATTCTTCATCACAAACCAGATGTTCGCTGGTCGTTCCGCCAAACGCCTCATGAAGTAAGGATACCAGTGTTTACCGTAAGGCACATAGACCCGCATGTTGTAGCCGTCCTTCGCGAGCTGCCGCTGTAGGTCGCGGCGAATGCCGTAGAGCATCTGAAACTCGAAAGCATCCTTTCCAATTCCCTGCTGCGTGGCGAAGTCAATCGTCGCCTGAATCATCTTCGGATCGTGCGTAGCAATGCCGTGGTAGGTTCCACTCGATAGCAGCAATTGCATCACCCGAATGTAGTTTTCATCCGTGTCCTTCTTTTCGGGAAACGCGACGTCGGGCGGCTCATTGTAAGCGCCCTTGCAAATACGAATCCGCGCCGGCAGTTTAACCATCTCCTCGGCATCGGCATAAGTGCGGCGCAGATACGATTGCAAGACGATGCCGACGTCGTTTAGCCGAAACTCTGCGCGTAAGCGTCTGAAGATGTCCAGCGTCTTTTGCGTCACGCTCGAAGCCTCCATGTCAACACGCACAAAGATGCCGCGCCGCGCTGCCTCGACTACTACCTTGCGAGCGTTTTCATAAGCCAACTCCGGGTCGAGTTCGAGACCAAACTGGGTCAGCTTAATCGAGACGTTTGAGTTGATTCCGGTCTCCACAATGCGGTCCAGAATCTCCAGATACTCGCGAACTTCCCCTTCCGCCTCCGCCGCATTGGCAACAGATTCGTTTAAGTGATCGAAGGACGCGGAACAGCCATCGGCGCTTAGCTCGCGGATGGCCGCGATGGCTTCCTCAATGTTTTCGCCCGCGATGAAGCGGGTAGTTACTTTTTTGAAAAGGCGAAAGCGGGCGGCAAAATCTTTCAGACCCTCTTGGCGAGACAGGTAAATTAGGACGCTTCTGGTTAGCATATTTGCGGCTCGAGAGCAGGCTTTCCTCACTCCCTTTCCAAACCGTTCATAGGCGGACAATGCCCGCCTAAACGACCTGACGATTTGCTCGGAACGCGCGAAGCAGCGGCGCCGGAGGTGGGGGCTCGGGCGCTATGGTATTCTTAGCGCTTCTTAAATCCGGCTAACGCGCGAGCAGTTGGCGTCCAACTTCAGTTTCTCGGATCAGGATACAATTAAATGCGGCTCAAGCTGGTAATTATTTCTTCGTTAGTGGCGGCCATCATCGGAGCCGGCTCTGCAATAGCGATCATCCTGTCGGTCTTCTCGTCACTCAAGCCCATCGCTTCACCCGGTTTGCTGGTGCTGTCTACCTATTTGCTGCCGACGCTGATGATCGTGCTGGCTGCGATGTTTGTCTATCGCCACACTGCGCGCCGCCGCAAGTTGCAGGCAACGCTGACCGCGCTCCTCGCTCTGCTACTGACAAGCGCGTTTTTCGTAGCTGCCTCAATTGTCACTTCCAGAACCGAAGCGGTGGATCCGCAGCCGGGGTTACAACGCAACGCCACTTAAGTCGGTTCTGTTCTTTATCAAAGCGCGCAGAGCGAGCGATCCACGAAACCACACGAAACACGAAATTGGCTTGGTGTTACTTCGTGAATTAGTGGATCGTACTGTCATGTCGCGTCGAGTGTGTTCAAGCCAATCTGCTTTTGCAACGGCCGCAAAGCATCGATGACAAAACGGATGTGCTCGTCAGGTGCTACGTTTAGTTCCTCCATTCCCTGCCGAATATCATCACGGTTCACAGATCGCGCAAACGCTTTGTCTTTCAATTTTTTCTTCACCGATGAAACTTCCAGGTCGTCCAAACTCTTGGATGGTCGAACCAACGCACACGCCACCAGGAATCCGCAAAGTTCGTCGGTGGCGAAAAGTGCGCGGGCCATGGCCGTGTCGCGCGGCACGCCCGTGTAGGTTGCGTGGCCCATGATGGCGCGAATGAAGCGCTCTGAGTATCCGCGCCCGCAGAGAATGTTAGCGCCGGTGAATGGATGCTGCTCTGCGGACGGAAACATCTCGTAGTCGAAATCATGGAGCAATCCCACAAGGCCCCATTCGTCTTCGTTGTCGTCAACGCCAGGCGTGCCGTAACGCTTCGCACAGGCGCGCATCGCCGCCTCCACGGCCAACGCATGCTTGCGCAGGCTGTCGCCCTTCGTGTACTCGCACAACAATTCCCAAGCGTCGTTTCGGTCAGGCATCTTTTGGATTGATGTAGGACAGGCATTCCTGCCGGTCCTCTGTTCATTGTCGCAGATTCATTAATCCCGCAGACTCGGACAGACAGGAATGTCTGTCCTACTTTCGAGCGTGCAAAAACTAGCACGAGTGAACTAAGGCAAACAAGAAGGCGTCGATACTGGATTAGGTGGGTCGATCGGTGGCTTCTGCGGCGGAGTACGGTCTTAACAGAGTATTTGCGAAGTTGAAATAAACTCAATCGCTCTTGGGTGCGCGATAACCCGGACGGGCGCGGACACTGACATTCTTCCGCGCGCTCGTGACTTTGACCTTGCGAAAGGTGCCATCACGCTTTCGATCGAGCGGATAATAGCCAATTGCGTATTGCGTTCTTAACTCGGCGGCGATCTTCGCGAAGGCTGCCGGCAGAGACCCCAGCGTGTCGGCGCGAAGAAGATGTCCGCCTGACTTGTTGGCGAGTTCCTGCAAATAGCTGTCAGCGGTTAGATAGAGTTGATCCAGCATTCCGCTGATTGACTCGTCCTCCCCGCGTCTGGCGGAAGGGCGCGCATCACGCGGATCCGTCGGGTCTGACGAGGGTCGCCGGTCTGGCGAAGGATATCGATCAGGATAACCGCCGCGATCTCCGTTGCGATCTCCGTTACGGTCCCGTTCTCTTTCGTCCTCCCGTCGCCGTCTCAGGATTTCCGACGCTGACGGCAAGCCGAATGGGCCGGTTTTGCTGGATCGACCCGAAGTGGGAACAGTGTCCGGGTCGTCGCTGGGAAATGTTGGAGCGGTGGTTCCGGGGGCTGGCGCGCGGATAACACCGATCGTCGGCAATTGTGGACCCTGCTGTTCCTCAA
>JANMVC010000299.1:0-4192 GCA_031392315.1 Pyrinomonadaceae bacterium
CTTCTCGGCGATCCAGTTTCATTCTCGATCGATTCAAATGGGAAACTAACTGCGCCCGACCGTAAGTAACGGCGCACGAAAAAGAATGCCAAGTCAAACCACAAATCCGGAAACCACCGGTGCTACTTCCGGCGCGGTAGCATTGTGGGAGATCGTCTCGGTAGTTATCTCGGCCCTCATAGCCGAATGGGTGGTGCTGTCGTTTGCCCGGCAAAGCAAGCTGATTGCGGCCATACCCATCTTACTGGCGCTGGGCCTGATGTTGTGGTCGCATCGTGAGCGCGGAGAAACGTGGCGCGACCTCGGATTTCGTAGAGATAACTTTGTCTCCGCTTGTCGTTTGCTCTTACTACCAACCGCAGCGGCGTTGATCGTCATCATCGTCGCCGGTTGGCTGACGAATGCCAGCCTCCTGGCCGGCAACTTCCGCTCGCGCTTTCTTTGGCTGCCGCTTTGGGCGCTGTTTCAACAATATGCGCTTAACGGGTTTATTAACCGGCGCGCCCAATTCGCTTTAGGCAAGGGAGCGAAAAGCATCCTACTCGTCGGAATTGTTTTCAGTTTGCTTCACCTGCCAAATCCGCTGCTCGCGGTCGTCACCTTGCTGGGCGGCTTCATTTGGGCTGCGGCTTATCAAAGGCAGCCGAACCTTTTTGCGCTGGCGCTTTCCCACTCGGCAGTCTCAGTCACCATGGCCCTGACGGTTTCGCCAAATCTCTTCAACAGTCTGCGCGTGGGCTTTAAATATTTTGGCTAAACAGCCGCTGTACGGGTTGATCAGAGCTTTGGTATACTCCCCGAGCCTTGCGAAGCAGACAGGTCGGGCGGTCGCTGCCGGTATCTCAATTCGTCAGTTTTCGGATTCATCTGAAATACAGGATTTGAGCTAGCCGGGAGAGGAAAGTCCGAACACTACAGGGCAGCGAGCCCGCTAACGGCGGGGCGTCTGAGCAATCGGACGACGACAAGTGCAACAGAAAATAGACCAGCCACGCTTTTGAGATCTCAAATTGAGATCTCGAATAGGATTTCGAGTTGTAAAACTTGAGATTCGATTAACGTGGTGATGGGTGAAATGGTGCGGCCCGCGAGGGCTTAAAGTAAGAGCGCACCGGCGCAGGTGGTGACACATGCGGCCAGGCAAACTCCTCGCAGTGCAAGATCAAATAGGGAGGCGTCACATAGGGCTGCCCGCCCGAATCCCGACTTATCGGGATACGACCTCCGGGTAGATCGCTTGATCCAATCTGGCAACAGTTGGACTAGATGAATGATCGCCGCTCCGATTTCGATCGGAGCACAGAATTCGGCTTATAGACCTGTTCGCTTCGCGGGGCATATTCAATGTTTCGTTTTTTCACGACAGAGTGAAAGAGAGGCTCGGTAGGATGGCAAATCGTAAAGGGGTATTCATCGGTGCGTATGTGCCGAACCACTTGAAGGAGTCTTTGCGCCGGCGCGCTGCGGCCGAGCACCGAACTCTCTCACAGGAAATCACGCGCATACTGGAAGAGGCCGTGCACGGCAAAGGGCTGCCGGCGGGCAGCGTGGATCGACGAAATCGTGAATCAACACCGCGCCGCCGCTCGTCTGATCCGGCGCCGCGCCGCCGAAATGTTGACATCACCTATCTGCCGGCAGGCAGCAAGCCGGACGACGATCGCTCCTAATCGGCCGAAGCTTCGAGCGGAGATAGTCTTGAAATATCTAGTCGTTGCCGCGCTGATAGCGCTCCTGCTGATACTCGTTTACTCACGCGTACGGCCTTACCTAATATTCCTGAAGAAAGTCCTGGGCAGCCTGAATGCCATGAGCGAGCCCTCTTCCCAGACAGGGTCGACGAGAGCCTCCGGGGGTCAAGTTAAAAGTAAATTAGTCAGGTGTGTAAGTTGCGGAACCTGGGTGCCCGCGGACCGCGCTGTCGGATCGCGCACCGGCACGTCAACTTACTGCTCGCGTGCGTGTTTAGAGAAACCCTCAGAGGGTGAGGAAAGAAAGATCGCCGGCTGAAGTCCGACAAACTGAAGTGTGTCGGACTCACTTCACCGTTGCCGCTTCTTCCGGCAATAGGTTCCCGGCTTCATGAATGGCCTTGTCAGTGTCGGTAAGGTAAAGCACGATCATTCCGACCACGAAGAAAACGATCAACGACAGCAACGCTTGCCGGTAAGAACCCGTGGCAGCGACGACGGCGCCGAAGACTAGCGGCCCGAGCCACGAAGTTCCGCGCTCCGAAACTTCATAAATTCCAAAGAACGACGCCTCTCTTCCGGCCGGAATCATCCGCGAGAATAGCGAGCGCGAGAGCGCCTGCGAACCACCAAGGACGATCGCAATGACTGCGCCCATGGCCCACGCATCAGTGGTCGTACGCAAAAAACCGTAGCCGTAAATCACTACGCCTGACCATAAGACGAGTGAAACCAGGATCGCATTCTTAGTCTTGATGGCGTAGGCCAGCCGTTCAAACAGCAACGCGCCAAAGATGGCCACAAACTGGACCAACAAAAAGATACCCAACAGAAACGACTGGTCGGTCTTTAAGCCGCGAGCGATGAAGAGTTCCTGGGCCATGAAGACAGAAGCCATGCTGATCACGGTCTGAATGCCGTCGTTGAAAAACAGATAGCCGATGAGATACCGCAGTGTATGCCGCAAGCGTGCGAGTTCGCGGAATGTCCGGCCGAGTTGGGAAAAGCCAATGGTCAGGTAGCTTTTTCCCGCGGGTAACGACTTCTCGGCCGCCCGCGTTTTCAGCCTTGCGAAAGCAATGAGCGCGAAGCCGCCCCACCAAACACCGGCCGAAAGAAACGAGAGGCGTACCGCCATGAAAGCGTCCATGCCCAGGCTCGGCGCACTCTTTACCAGCAGGAAGTTGAGTGCGAGCAACAGGCCGCCACCCAGATAACCGTAGGCGAAGCCGCGGCTCGATACCTTGTCGCGCTGGTCTTCAGTGGTGATCTCATTGAGAAATCCGTTGTAGAACACCAGGGCCGCACCGAAACCCAGATTCGCGATGATGAACAGAAAGCCGCCGAGCCAGTAGAGATTGCCATCGACGAAAAACATCAAGCAGGTGGCGACGACGGCGATGTAACAAAACACCGCGAGCATTCTCTTCTTAAGATTTGAATAGTCAGCAATGCTCCCGAGAATCGGCAACAGGAAGATTTGCAGAAACACCGCGACAGATACGCAGGTGGGAAAGAACGACTTCGAAGTGATCGCGCCCAGGGCACCGAGCTCAACCACCACGCCGTTTTCACCAACCGCCCGCTGGGTTATCTCCGTCAGGTAAGGGCCGAATAGCGCGCCGACAATGGTGGTGGAAAAGGCCGAGTTGGCCCAATCGTACATCTTCCAACCAAAGATTTCGCGCGCGTTGTTTTTGTCCAGCTGCTGGGGCTGTTCGGATTTCATAGCGATGTTCTTAACCAGAACCGAGGAAAGCGATCCACGAAATCCCACGAAAAGACACTAAAGGTAATTAGTGTTAATTCGTGTGATTTCGTGGATCGCTATTTCTGTCAACTTTGCTCAAGAGTGCAGACCTGTATCACCGGGAACGGTGCTTACGTCATTTGGGCTTTCTCCGTCAAGGTTGCAACTATAGCCGGTGTAATGTCCGCAAGGCTTTTGATTCGATTTGCGATCCGCGCTTTGTTGGCACCCCAAATAATTGTCGGCACCGGGTTGAGCGTGTGATTGCGAGTAGATAAATCTTCGATGTTGCCGTGATCGCTGGTGAGTATAACGGAAGTGCGACTCAAATCAATCTGATTCAGGAGTTCGCGAATAAGCTTCGCCAGATCGAGGAGAACGGCTTTGGCCCGGAGCATGTCCTGCAAATGGCCGACCTTGTCGGTGATGAAATACTCATAGAGCGTAAACCGATTCTCACCGGCAATGCTCGCGAGCACGGCGGCAGCTTCTTCCGCAGTCCGCAGGTTGACGTCTTCACCTCGCTCGATCAACTGCGCGTTCGTAAAGTCATGAAAGACGGCTTGATTGGCTTTGAGGTCGTCAACTCTTCGAAAGGGAACGCCGGCGGCTTCCATCGCCGCAGTCGTTGCTGACACCCAGCGCGGACGATCGTCGAAAAATCTCTGCGTGTAAGTATTCGCGAAGGTGATTGGCGAAACGCCGGCGCGCGTCAGTTGGAGAAAGATGGATTGCTCGCGAAGTATCTCGA
>JANMVC010000353.1:0-10810 GCA_031392315.1 Pyrinomonadaceae bacterium
AAGATCGGGAGATGGCACCACCGAGTCCGGCCGCAGATCGCGACCCACTTCCTGGAGCACGAGTTCATCCTCGGTTGTTGGTTCTGCCTCGGTCAGCGCAACTGGATCGGCGGAATTCTTAGCCAGAATTTCACTTTCGGCGGCGAACGGTTGGCCCGCTTCGACGGCTTCGTCGTATCCCTCAGCCGTGTCGTCCGTTGCGGTTTCAACTTCATCCGTGCTGGTTGCTGCGTCGGCTGCGGCAGTGTCTTCAGCGGCGCCGGCCTCCAGAGTTTCTTCAGTTGCTTCTTCGCCAGTCTCTTCAGTTTCACCCGCGAGCGCTCTGTCGCGCACGGAGATTACGGCGCGCGCGGCGTTTAGAATTGTTTCCGCTTCGTCCAGACTCAGATCAAGGAATTCAACCAGTTCGTCCACCGAAGTGTTCGCCAGCGTGTCGATGTCGTTGATCCCGTGTTCTGCGAGGACGTCCGCTTGTGGCGCCGTAACACCTTCAATAACCGAGATTGGCACTGACCCGCCAGAAGCGATGAGCGCGCCCATCTGTTCCGAAACCTCGCGCTTAATCTCTTCTTCGCTGCGAATGTCGATATTCCAGCCAACCAGTTTGGTTGCGAGCCGGACGTTCTGCCCGCGCTTGCCAATCGCCAGCGAAAGCTGATCCTCGTTTACGATTACTTCCATCTGGCGATTGTCGATGTCGGTGATGCGAACCTTGTTGACCTTGGCGGGCGAAAGGGCGTTAGCTGCGAAAACGGAAGGCTCATCAGACCATTCGATGATATCGATCTTCTCGCCGCGGAGTTCGCGGATGATGGCCTGCACGCGGGAGCCCTTCATGCCGACGCAGGCGCCGACCGGATCCACATCGCGTTCATTTGAAGTAACCGCAATCTTGGCGCGCTCGCCCGGCTCGCGTACGGCCGACTTGATCACTACCGTGCCGTCGTAAATCTCAGGCACTTCCATTTCAAAGAGACGCAGCAACAACTCCGGCGAGGTGCGCGAAACTTCCACCTGCGGCCCCTTGGATTCCTTTGAGACGTTGTTAATAACTACGCGGATGCGTTCGCCCTGATTCCACTGTTCGCCGCGCGACTGTTGCGAGCGCGGCAGAATGGCTTCGAGATTTCCGAGATCGACGATGATGTTGCCGCGCTCGAATCGCTTGACGTAACCATTGACGAGGTCGCCGATCTTGTCGACGTATTGTTCGTAGACGTTGCTGCGAACAGCATCGCGCACTTTCTGAAACAGGATTTGTTTGGCCGTCTGCGCGGCGATGCGGCCGAGTTCTTCCATCGGCAGCGGCAGGAGCAGGGCATCGCCTAACTCGATTTCGTCGCCGGCCAGCTCGCGGGCTTCGTCAATGGAAAGCTCGGTCGCGGGGTTGGCCACTTCATCGACCACCACCTTGGTAGCGGAGAGCTCGATGCCGGTTTCCTGGTTCCAGTCCACCTGAATGTCTTCGCCGGAGCGAAACTGTTTCTTGGCCGCGGCGCGAACCGCTTCTTTCATGGCGTCGATGACGAGGTCGCGCTCAATGCCTTGTTCCTGGCAGAGCGCCTCGATGTTTTGTGCGATGGATGAACTCATGGGAACCTTTTGTCTCCGGGTGGCTCGACGCCTCGAATAGCTGCGCGTCGCTGAGCCTATTCAGTTGTTATTCAGTTGTAACGCAAACTGTTAGTTTGCGATCTGTTCCGTTACCACTCAATTGCGAGTTAAGCACGATTCGCAAACTAACAGTTTGCGCTACATTCTGAGCAAACTCGCAGTTTACGTTATCCAGCTTTTCCGCCTGGCCGGTGAAACTCTTTATCGACTTCCAATTCGAGATTAGCTTTGGCGATCGAGTTGAAATCAATTCTCACGCGCCCGCTGGTTCTGTCGTCAATCAAAACTTCGTCGCCGTCGATGCCCGCCAGCCGGCCGCGAAAGTTGCGTTGGCCGTTGACTGGGTTGCGGCTCTTCAGTTTGGCCAGACTGCCGGCAAAGCGCTCGTAATCTTTCCGCTTGTAGAGACCGCGCTCCAAACCCGGCGAAGATACTTCCAGCGTATACGACGAATGGATGAAATCCTCGACATCGAGAATGGTGCCGACGTAAAGGCTCACTTCGGAACAATCCTTGTGAGTGACGCCGCCCGGCTTATCAATAAAGATGCGCACGATGGGCTTGTTGTCAGGCCCGGCGACTTCGGCGTGTACGAGCTCCAGTCCGTGGTCGATGGCAACTCGTTCGGCGATAGCTTGCACGCGCTGTTCGTTTGCAGACCCCATCGCCATCCCCCAAAAAGCTCTCGCGCAAAAGAAAAAGTGGGCGCGAACCCACCGGACAAGACAGCCGCGCTTCGAGCAAGTCGTGAATTATACGGAAAGGGCAGGGGAGAAGCAAACGGGCAGAAAACGGGGTTTACACAGCGAAATGGTTACGTTGGTTGACTCGCTTGCGGTTCCTTCTAGTAAGACGATAGATGTAAGGCTGTGATGACTTTGGCGACTTTGAGGCCCTTGGTTCAGCCGAAGTATTGAAAAGACTTTGGCGCTATCGTAGTATTCGCTCGCACTAGGTAGTCGTCGTCCAGGGTTCCTCGCTGTGTTCCGTCAATTTGATCCCGCGCAACTTTTTGTAGCTCAGCCTAGCTATGATAGAAAACGTACGTCTGCACCCTCGTATCCTTGAGTTGAGCGGCGCAGGTCGAGGAGCAACAATCTACCTTCCCAGAGATGGCAAGCGACGGCTTGCTTATTTTTGTATCTGGATATGTCTCGCTTCAATCCTCAGCCTAACGAACCGTGCGGCCGCGGCAGTTCCGAGCGATCCGCCCATCCTGATCAGCGAAGCAACGTCAACACGAGCGATTGCTGTGGAGTCGGTGTGCTTCACGCGCGAGCCGTTTGCGGTGACTTCGCCATTCCCGTCGGATCCCGATCGGCGCACTCGCATCATGCTATTTGCGATGAATTTGAGATTGCAGCCGGGTGAAAACGGTTCGCTCGTAACTGCGGATGCGGAAGATGCGGCCCATCGAGCCTATGACTTGAAGGTAGAATATGTTGGACCTGTGCCGCACCAGGAGTGGCTGAGCACAGTCGTGCTGAGACTAAACGATAACCTGGGTGATGTTGGCGATGTGCTCGTGCGGGTCTCCTACAATGGTGTCCGCAGCAACCGCGTTCGTATTGCAATCGGCCATTCGGGCGGTGGCCCACCAGACGATCAAGGGGCCACGCCTACACCCGTTAAGCCTTACTCGCTCGGTGGCCAGGTTCGCGATGAGCAAAACCAGGGGGTTGACGGTATTCAGGTGACCCTGGCAGACAGGACCGACGGAACAACAAAAACACTGACCACCATGGGCGGAGGCAAATTCTCTTTTACCGACGTTGCCCCTGGGCACAACTTCACCATCACTCCTTCCAACACTGCCATCTTCAATTTCAACGCGCAGACTATTGAGATGCTGATGAGCGATAGCTTGCTGGATTTCAAAGGCGTGCGGCGACTCTACTCAATCAGCGGGAAGCTGATTGGAGCGCTGAGTGGCGGAACAGCCGGGGTCACGGTCAACCTTAGCGGTTCCAGGGTTGCCAGCACGACGAGCGATAGCAATGGCAACTATCAGTTTGCTGGAGTACCTGCGGCGGGCGACTATACGATTACGGTCCTCTCCACGCCATACTACAACTTCACCGCGCAAAGCCGCACTAGCTTGAGCACCAATCAGATTGCAAATTTCGAGGGGATACTCCGCAATTACTCAATCAGCGGGAAGCTGATTGGAGCGCTGAGTGGCGGAACAGCCGGGGCCACGGTCAACCTTAGCGGTTCCAAGGTTGCTCGCACGACGAGCGATAGCAACGGCAACTATCAGTTTGCCGGAGTACCTGCGGCGGGCGACTATACGATTACGGTCCTCTCCACGCCATACTACAACTTCACCGCGCAAAGCCTCACTAGCTTGAGCTCCAATCAGATCGCAAATTTCGAAGGGATACTCCGCAATTACTCAATCAACGGGAAGCTGATTGGAGCGGTGAGTGGCGGAACAGCAGGGACCACGGTCAACCTTAGCGGTTCCAGGGTTGCCAGCACGACGAGCGATAGCAACGGCAACTATCAGTTTGCTGGAGTACCTGCGGCGGGCGACTATACGATTACGGTCCTCTCCACGCCATACTACAACTTCACCGCGCAAAGCCTCACTAATTTGAGCAGCAATCAGATCGCAAATTTCGAGGGGATACTCCGTTATTACACAGTCAGCGGGTGGGCGCAATTGGTTCACGACCCAGCACCTTTCCTGGAGATTCCGATCAGCGGGTCACAAGCCACGTCGGTCACCACCGATGCAGGTGGGCGGTATTCAATTGATTTGCCAGCCGGTGGCAACTACACCCTCACGCCTTCAGTCCGCCACTACTACTTCGATCCGCCGACTTGGGTCATAACTGACCTAACCTCCGACAAGCCTGGCCGCTACTTTTTCGGAAGGCGACGGCTCTTAAAGATTAGCGGGAAGTTAGTGAACCAGGAAGGTAACGGCTTAGCTGGCCTAACTGTTAACCTGACCGGCGCGGAGCAGCGAACAACCGTGACTGGCGAAAGCGGCAACTACCAGTTTCCGAGCTTATTGGCCGGCTACAACTACACTGTTACGCCACCGTCGACGGCGTCGTACACGTTCACCACTCAGAACATTAGTGAGCTGAGTAACGATCAGCCGCTGGATTTTGTTGGCCTGCGTCGGTTGTTGCTTCAGGGCAGAGTAAAAGATCAAAACGGTAATGGCATAATCGGTGTCAGTGTAGCTTTGGCTGGAAATGAGAGCGATAGCGTGCTAACCGGTGCAGACGGCAGCTATTCTTTCAGGGCGACAGCCACTGGAAACTACACTGTCACGCCTTCGATCTCGCAAGGTTGGTACACGTTTGAACCCGCCAACAGGCAGTTCAGCAATTTGGCCGGACCACAAATCACTGATTTCATTTCCACGCTCGCGCCCGTTCCCGATCCTTCCTTTGTCCTGGAGTTTGATGGCCAGCCGAAGACTGTCGACTACGGCAACTTCTGGCAGGAAGGCGTAGACCTCGGCCATTTCTTTTGGGAGTTTTGGGCGATGCCCGGGCCAAACGCAGGCGCCACTTACTTGTTGTCGGATGGCTATGGCGGCGCCCACGCACTCTTGTTCGGAGTTGGTAGTTTTAATACCAGCGAGCCAAATCGCTATGAACTTCTCGGCAACATCTTTGACGGTGAGAAGTTTGACAATTATTTCGGCAGTGACGTGGGGCCCGCCATTGGAGAATGGGGGCATTTCGCAGTCGGATGGGATGGGCAAAACATATACACCTACTTCAATGGCGTGCCTGTTGGTAAGACACCCTTCGCCGGCCCGCGCCGAACGCCTGGCCCAGGCGGCGGCGGGGGAAGGCTACTAATCGGTGGTTCAGATCATAGTAATTTCGAGGGTCGCATAGCACAGGTGCGCGGCTATGAGTATCGCAATCCGCGCGAAGAAGCACCTGGCTCCGTCGAGGCCTCCTTTGCGCCACAGGCTGTTTTCGGCAACGACGGCAATCTCATCAGTTGGTATTTTCGCACGACGCCGAGATTGGTTGCTGATCTTTCCCGTGGTCATGACGGCGTCGCTCATCCTGGATGGCTGCGCGGAACGACCACCGGAATCATTAACTACTGCGAAACCTGTCCCTCTCCGAAATTTGTAATTGATCCAAGCGCGCCAAACTTTGCTACCGGAACGCCGCCGCAGCCTGTGTTTGTTCAAACTCCACCCGCCATGCCAGGTGGGGCAATGATTTTCGATTCATTCTCGCGCGCTAACTCGACGTTAGTTTTTGGTAGCAATGGCGGGTTAGGTTCTACCGAAGGGGGCAGCGGAGGAGCGAAGGTCTGGCAGCATAACGGGAATCCTGGTTTGCCGCAGCCATTCGGAATTCTAAATGGGCGTGCAGTCTTGCTCGGCAACGATACCTCAGTCGCCTGGATAGTCACCGGCCCGCTGTCGGGAAGCCTGGATGTTCGGATTGACCGTCGACCTGGCAGATGGGGTAGCGGCAAAAACACCGGATTGAGTTTTCGCGTCATCGACGCGCAAAACTTTTTCTTTGCGTACACGGCTGAGGTGGGCGGGGCACCCGGCTCGCAGATACTCAAGGTCGGTTATTACTCAAATGGTCAGCGAGTGAATCTCGCAACTGGAGCTGCCATGCCGTCTACTTGGCTCACGCTGAGAACGGTGACCAGCGCCAACGGTGATTTGCTGGTATTCGCAGATCACACTCTTGTTTATTCGACGAATAGTTCCTTAATGGCGACCGCCACCGGGGCGGGTTTGTATAACAACTCCGCCGGTTTGGGGTTGGTTAATCGCTGGGACAACTTCAAAGTATTCAATGTCCCCTAGCCCCAGGGCGGTAGGGAATCCGACAGCCTTCTTGATCTTCAAGAACCTTTGCTTTACGCGCCGGCTTCTGACCGTTCTAGACCAGCAAGTCGATCTTCAATCGATCTTGGACTTCAGTGATCGGGTTGGCGACTCCGTAGCTCTCGATCCTGTTCGTCTGACGAGCCGATGAATCTTTAGTCATAGGCTCTTGGCGGTCCTGAAGTGATTCCGGTGATTCCGGCAGTTCCGACATCCCGCCAAAAATTAGGCCGAGGGCATGTTGTTTTGCGTCAACCACGAGCGATCCGCTGTCGCCCTTCGCCACAAACTTCGTAAACCCAGGCCGCGCAGGTTCCACGAGAAACTGGTCCTGGAAGAACGCTGAGGCGCCCGTGCGATCGTAGCGGATCCAAATATCCAGATAGATGGAAAAGATGCGCCCTTCCGTGTAACCAGTAGTTCGTCCAAACTTGCGGGCGGCTTCGCCGATTTCGACATCCCTCTTTTGCGTGTAACCCGTTACCGACCCAATCATAGGAAGCAGAGGTTTGTGTTGTTGTGGCCCCCAAAGTCTGGCGATGGCGGCATCGATGTGGTTCGGATTCTTGACCTCGCCGGCAAACGTCAAGCGCGAAAAGTTTACCAGTGAACCAATGGGGCGGTTATTCGCCGGTTCACCGGGGCTGGGTTGCATGATCAGATCGCCGTCGTCAATTTCCGTCTTGCGGAGGTCGGCAAAAACGTGTGAGTTGCTAAGGAGATGAACTTCCTTGCGGCGCGGCAGTTTGCTCCGGCGCGTGCAGAAGTAGCCGATGGTTCCGCTTTCGCCTGTCAGGTTGAGGTTGGCGCCGCTGATGCCGCCGATGATTACTTCCTGATGCTCACGGATGCCTTCCTTAAATTGGTGCGCTTGGGCCTCTACCTGCAAAGCGGTAGCGCCAAGGAAGCCGGCCTGGGGCATCTCGATCAACGTGAGCGGAACACCGCGGTAGCTCGCAGCCAGCGCCGCCCTGCCCGAGCCATCCCACATCTCGGCATTCGGGTCGCTGACAAAAAACTGAATGCAATACTCGCCTCCCTGGTTCAACTTGCCGACGCCGATGGCATGAATGTTTCTCGAAAAGCCAGACCGCAAGTAATGCGATGTCAGTTCCTGTTTGATTCGGACCACGCGCCTGAGCTGTTTGTAGTTTGTTCCTCGCGGGCGTCGCCTGAGCGCCCGCGCCCGCCGATAGCGGCGAACTAAAAATGAGATGGTCCAGAACAGCGCCAGCGTGACTACGACCCAGGTGATCTTATCGTCGTAGTAGTAAGAAGTGGTCCCGCCATCGGGATTTGTGCGGGACCACATCAGGTGTTTTCCGAGCAGAAGAAGGAGCGTCATTTCGTTTAGAGATCGTCGATCGTCACCGGATCATCCACCACGATGGGATGACAGAAATCGCGCCCGCTGATCGACTTTCCGTCTCCAGCTTCATCTTCGACGATCGGCGTAAGGTCAAACTGCTCGCCGCTTGGACTGGAGAGATACTGGTAATACTCTGGCAAGTCGCTGTAAACGGCCTCGGCGCTATAGTCCATATTCTTTATTTCAATTCGGTACGGAAAACCGGCGACGCGCTTGAGCGAGTGGGTTTCTTCCCTGCCGCCGATGCGAATGGTGAAGCTTACCTCGTCACCTTCAATCTTGACGCCGATGGTTTCCGCCACATTGCCGAACACTTCCCGTTGCGTGGCCGCGCCGCCGGCATCCTTTTCCACCTTTTCAAAAAAGAGATTGCGATCGAGCTTGTGGGCATAGAAGAGTCCGTTGCCAATGTAAATCTTCGCGAGCGGAAAGTTTTGTTTCGCGGTGGGCGCGAGGGCGGTGGCGCCGTGCAGGGTGTGCATGTTCACCACCCAGCGGAAATCGTTGTCGTCAGCGGAATCCAGCCGGTCAAAATCACCGCCTTGATAAATCTCATAGCCTGCAATCGCCGGATTGCGCTCCGACTTTATTTCAAGCTCGACTCCGTTCTTCGGAAGTTTCTCGTAGGTGGCGATATCTTGATAGACGATGAGATCGCTGCCAGCCGCGTCCTGAAAAACGGGCTTTTGTATTCTGATGCTTAAGGTGTGCTTGTCGTCGCGGATGGCGGCAATCTCGCCTCTCTGCCGATCTTTGTTGAAGCAAACGATTCCCAGGCCAGTGAATCTTACGAGGGCGGTAGCGGAACTTTCTTGGACGGACATTGTCATTCTCCTATTCTGCGGTTGAGTAAAAGCTTTCAGATTGGAGTGAGGCCAGCCCGCGAAACGTAACGCGGAGTTATCGGGCCATTAGTTGCAACGCCACTCGTCTCTGGTTTTCCTGCACGTGATTCCTTTTTCTTGCGGGGTTGTCATTGGGACCTTCCCCGGACTGCTGACTCGCCAAAGATAACTAACACTAACCGAGGCTGCGCAATCCTTGATCGACTTGATTTGCGGTCTGGCTTCAAACGCTTCCTCAATAATTCCCGACCCACCTTTATTCTCGGCGATGCCTCTTGCTCGTTCGCGTTGAATAGCTCGCCGCCAGGCTGCAAGGGCCTCGGATGTGATCCTATCGCCCTCGCGGTTCGGATTAATTTCCGAACATCCCGCCAAAGTCAGCACTACTATCTGAGGTGACGGCGAAGGCGATGGCGGGGGTGGAGAGGGCGAAGGCGCCGGCGGAGACGGCGGAGACGGCGATGGCGAAGGCAAGGCCACGCGAGACGGAGAAGGAGAAGGTGATGGAGTGGGCGATGGCGATGGAGACGGCGACGGAGAGGAAGATGCCTCGGGCTCGGTGGACGGAGCCGCGGTCGGCGATGGAGATGGCGGCGGATTTGGCCGCGTAGTCTCCACCGTGAACGATCTGGACAGAACCATAGCGATCGCGAAAACCGTCAGTATACTTACCAAAGCCCAGCGCCAACGCGCATTCCGTTTCTGCCGGCGCAGCGTCCTCGCTTTGTCATCCAGCCTTCGCGTGCCTTCGCGCCATTTCTCGCTGTTGGGATCGACGCTGATCAGAGGTGTGCCGTCCGCGAGGCAATAGGCTAACGAATCGTCAGAGTAGTAAGCGCCACATTTTGGGCAGGTGCGGATCATGATTAGTAGTTGGCGTAGCCACCGAAGCTCGCAAACGCGGCCCAATAAAAAGGCGCGCTCGTCTGCGCTCGGCCCAGCGTCTCAAGTTGCGCCTGTCGCAAGCTCTCGGCAGACGACAAGTGTCTTTCTTTTCGGTTTCGATGGAAGGCGATCATCAGGTCCTTCGTGGGCTCGGAATCCACCTTCCATTGGCTCGCTACCACCAACGGCGCGCCCAACGCCAGTAGCGTCCGTGCGATGCCAATGGCTCCTTCGCTTTTGCTGTAGCGCTCGAACCCAGTCTCACACGCCGAAAGCACTACAAGTTTTGTTCTCGTCAACCGGTAGGCTCCCAACTCGGATGAACGCAGTTCGCCGCGCGCAAACAGCAGCTTCGAATTACTCGGCGACTGACGATTGGTGACGAAGTGTCCGGCGAAGTGAACTACTTCCGCGTTCGTTAACCTTTGGAGGAATTTGTCCTTCGTGGCCTCGCTACCGCTCAATTCAGATGACTTCGGATAACTACGGGCAATTACCCTTGCCTCGGTGGCGGCGTCCGGCAGGTCTGCGAGACTCGGATTGTCGTCGCGGTCAAAATCCGGATTTCCGACGCTCAACAAGCTCTCGTTTTGGACTTGCTCCTTGCGCCTTGCGTTCTCCGTGGCCAGGACCATCACGGACGAACTCGGTGAATAGAACAAAGCGTAGTCTTGCAGCAGATATTTTCCCGACGGCGAAACCAGCGTAGCGAATGCGAGTTGATGGAGGGACTTGTCGGGAACCAGGCAGAGCTGTTTTTCGGTCGCTAGGCTCGGGGGAATCAACAACTCATAAAGATCCTGTGCGGCCTGCTTGATGTCGGCGGGCGGCGATTTGCCGACAATCGCAGCTTGATAGCTATCGATTCGTTTTTCCAGTTCAGCGGAGGTGATTTGTTTCCGGACCAGATCGAAACGCGTCTTTGAAATAATCCAAATCGCCAGACTCTCCGGCAGCACTGCATACTGCACGAGCTGCACCCCATCCGGCATTCGTGCTTGTATTTGCGCCACCGCCAGCGGACGGGCCACCGGGCCGAAATCCCCTTCGGACAAGTGCGGCATGAAAATGGTGACTGCCTTGATCATGTCCGGACTGATCGTGGTCTCCTTCTTGATCTCCGCCAGCCCCGTTTCCAATTCCCTGGCCTTGGCGGCGCGGAACGTGTCCCCGAGCTTGCTGTCCCAAACCGTGGCGAAATCGACGTGGACGAACACCGCCGAATCGGCGGGGACAGAGCGGAGATCGACGGGAAGGGGCGGG
>JANMVC010000396.1:0-12235 GCA_031392315.1 Pyrinomonadaceae bacterium
CGGATGCTTCGCCGTCGCCATCTCCTGCCAATCAGGCTCCTGGGATTCTGATTGAACCCGAGGCCAGTCCAACTCCTAATGATAATTCCAACACGCGTAAGAATCCTGCGATACCAACTCCCGTTCCTACGCGCGCGCCCAGCGAGGATCCACCACTCGCAACGCCGGCCGCAACGAGACCGCCGGCACCGAAGCCGACGGTGCCCGCGCCTGGCGCAACTCCGCCTGGCGAATGATGGTTACCTATTCAGCCTGGGCGATCCTGGTTCGGATTAGTTCTAGGAAGCGAACCTCATCTTCGATTGAGATCTCTATTTTCAAGACATAGCAGGGAATTGGAAGGTCGAGAGTTCGCAGCTTGATCGCGTCTTTCGCTGTGGTGATGAGGCCCGCGACGCCGTGTGCTTTCGCTTCCCGACTCAACGCGTCCGCGTCTGCCTGTTTGTATTGGTGATGATCGGGAAAAGCTCTTGCAAATGCGGGAGTGTATCCGGCGCCCCGCAGCTGACTGAAGAACGACTCCGGGTTTCCAATGCCGCAGAATGCGGCGAGGGGTTGGAGCGGTGAAACGACTGGCACTCCCTTCAGCGTGTCGAGGCCGCTTACCACCATTTGCGAGGTGAAGGTAGGAATGTCGCCGGCAAATTCCGCAAGTTCATTTCGCAACGAATCTAAATCGTTAGCCTGTTCCACACGGGTGATCACGGCGCAATCAGCGCGGACCAAACTGGTCAGCGGCTCGCGCAGCCGACCTTGCGGTAGCAAGCGTCTGCCGCCCCACGGGTCCGTCGCATCTATGACGACGATGTTTAGATCGCGAGCAAGTCGCAGATGCTGAAAAGCATCATCGAGCACAAAGACCTTGGTCGCCAGGTTTTCGATGGCCCACTTGCCCGCCGCAATGCGATTGGGATTACAAACCACGGCCGCTAGTCCGAGGAGATTCTGGGCGAGCAGAAACGGTTCGTCGCCAGCTTCTCGTTCAGCGGCGAGAATTTCTATTCCGTTTGAAACGACAACCTGCGACTTAGGGTTGGCGCGGCCGTAGCCTCTGGTGAGAATGCAGACACGCTTTCCATCAGCAGCAAGCTTGCGGCAAATCCATTCGACTAATGGAGTTTTGCCGGTGCCGCCGGTGGTTAGGTTACCAACGCTAATCACCGGCGCCGGCAGTTTCGAAGTTGAGAGGAGACCAAGCCGATAAGCCTCCCGGCGCGCGCGGCTCACAGCGCCGTAGATCATTCTGACAGGAAAAAGCATTCTTGAATTAGGGAAACTCATACGATGGGTTTCGTGGATCGTTCTTCCGTCAAGCCAGTGTTTTGAACATTAACGAAGTATCGAACCCAGCAGGTCCAGCGTGCGGTCGGTTGCCCCGCGATTTTGATTTACGACGCTCATGGCCCGTTTGCCGAGTTCGCTTCGCTTCGCAGGATTACCCAGCAACTGCTGGA
Source organism: Pyrinomonadaceae bacterium (assembly GCA_031392315.1). Lineage (GTDB taxonomy): Bacteria > Acidobacteriota > Blastocatellia > Pyrinomonadales > Pyrinomonadaceae > PSRF01. The sequence goes on from JANMVC010000396.1 coordinate 1,455, forward strand.
ATACATTTGAAAGTTCAATAGCAGCTTCAGATTCGGACATCGGCGGCAGTTGTATCACGGCTCCGGCTTTCGCGAATACTCCCACGATCTGCTTGAAGTTATGAGTATGCGCGCCGGTGATCACTGGCGCTCCTACAGCGGCCGGTTCGAGGATGTTGTGCCCGCCCGTCTTCGCGAGACTCCCGCCGACAAAAACAATCGCCGCCAACGAATAGATGGACGGCAATTCACCAATGCTATCGAGCAGGATCACGTCGCATAAATTGTCGCCGGAGCCGGGAGCCGCGGTCCTGCTGATTGAGCTAAACCCCGAATCATGAATCAATCCGGCAACTTCCCGGAAGCGTTCAGGATGGCGCGGGGCAATCATTAGTCGCGGCTTAAATTCGGAATTTGCACGTACACGCTTAAACGCGTTCATTAAGATTCGCTCCTCGGGAGCGTGTGTGCTCGCGGCGAGAATCAGCGGCGAAGATGAATCCAACTTAAACCGTTCGCGAAATTCCGACGCTATTGTGCTTGTTGCCGGCGGCGGGCCCACATCGAATTTTGTACTGCCCGTAACCGAAATCTTTGCCGCGTCCAATCCCAGCGCTCGCAATCTGCGTCCGTCAGATTCTGTTTGCACGGCAGCCAGGCTGAGCCCGCTGAGAACCCGCGACATGAACCCTTTGATCATCCGGTAGCGGCGAAACGACTGTTCCGAAAGCCGGCCATTTATGATGGCCACAGGGATTTCCCGCGCTTCGCATTCGCGCAGGAAGTTTGGCCAAAGTTCTGTTTCCATTATCAAGATGGCCGTAGGATTAACGGCTGCGAGGGTCTTGCGGACAATCCAGCGCCAGTCGAAAGGGAAATAGAAAATCCTTTCGACGTTGTCCCTAAAAACTTCACGGGCGAGGTTCTGTCCAGTCAGTGTAGTCGTTGAAATCGCGATCGAATGATCCTGAAAGCGTTGTTTGAGACTTTGAACCAGGGGCCGGGCTGCCTGCGTTTCCCCAACCGAGACGCAGTGGATCCAGATTACTGGCCGCGCGTTAGTTTGCGTCGGAGTTAACAAACCCAACCGCTCGCGGAAGCCGGCGACGTATTTGCCATGATGAAACGCGTCGAATAGAAATCGCGGCAGGAGGATCAGAAAGCCAAGCGCAAGGAGGAGGCTATAGATGAAATACATAGGTAGGGACAGACAGGAATGTCTGTCCTGGTTTACTTGGCCCGTTCGATATAGCGGCCTTCAGACGGATCGACGCGAATGCGATCACCCTCGTTAATAAATGGAGGGACGGTCACGATAACGCCATTTTCGAGCGTGGCTGGCTTATTCACGTTGGATACGGTGGCGCCCTTCAGAGTGGGATCGGTTCGCGTCACAGTCAATTCCATTGAAGGTGGCAAGTCGATACCTATCGGCGCAGATTCGTAAAACTCGGCTTGGATTTTCAGCCCCGGCGTTAACCACTGTGCGGCGTCGCCCAGCTCTTCTTCGCTAAGGGCAACCTGCTCGTAGTTTTCCGTATTCATGAAATGGTGATGCGAACCGTCCGAGTACATATACTCCATCTCGTGCTGCTCCAAACTCGCCTTTTCCACGGAATCGTTTGAACGGAACCGATGTTCAAACGACGAGCCCGTCTTAATGTTTCGTAGCTTCGCTTGAACCATCGCGCGCAAGTTGCCGGGCGTGTGATGGCGAAACTCCATCACTTTGCACAATTCGCCATTGAAGAGAATTACCATTCCGCGCCGGATTTGAGTGGCAGAGATACCCATAACCTGTTCAAGTCTCCGTCTAAACGTTTACGATTTATACCGCGAACTACTGGTGAGCATTCGGGCCGAATTACGAAACGCGTAGTCTAGCGAGGGCCAAGGGGCTTTGTCCAGTGAGACACTTCCGGGGTGCTGTCCTACGACTGCATCGGAAATCCTGATCCCCGGCGGGTCTGTTGGTGGGTTTTACACTGACGGAGCACTACCCCTAACCCCCCAAGCCACAATAGCAACGCTCTATTAGGACAGCACCACTTCCGGGATAGCGCTCCGTTTGTACTGCTTGATGGCGCCGCAAACTAACAGTTTGCGTTACGCCAGGCACAAAAAGGCGGCCTCACCAGAATCACTAAAGCTTGACTCCGGATTGGCCGCCCTTTTTTGAGGAGCCCACCTACCTCGCTTGTGAAAACGTCGCCAGGCCGGAAAGGTTCCAAATTGATTCTAGGCCGCGCGAGCTCTAGGCACGCGACGTTGCCGCGCAATTTGTTCGAGCCAGCGCTGGGCCTCGTCGTATTTGGCGAAACGGCGCTCGTCCGTGCGAAATGCGGCTGTGTGGTAGTAGCGCCGGCCCTTGATCATTCGCGCTGCGTGTTTAATGTGCAGCATCTCGTGGTAAAGGATAAACTCCACAAACCAATCAGGCACCTGAACAGAATCGAGCGACTTGCTGATCGTGATTGTTTCGTAGACCCGATCATGATGACCGAGGATAGTGCGGGTCTTGCGTTGCGACCAGGTGATGGTCGGTTTCTCGATACTGGAGTCGAAGTAGCGGCGATTTATCTTGGCAAACATCTTGTCGAGGTCGTAGGCGCCGCCCTGGGCGCTGGAAATCTTTTTGTGGCCGCGGCGCCGGCGGGCAATGTCCGATGCGCGCATGACTTCAGGCGTCACTGAGTAGTCGCGATACGTGCGGTCGTGAATCTCGGGGATGCGTTTGCCCAGAAGGCGTGCTACCAGCACGAAAGCCAGGGCGCGCAAAACTTCCGGCGGGCTATCCCTGCAAATGTCGGACAAACGCACATAGACCTGGCCGGAGCGGAGCCGAATTGTGTGTCGGAGCCCGGCGTACGGATAGAAACGAACGTCGATGCCTCCAACTCCGCGGCTGCTGCCGAGGTGATGGAATGCATCAGTGAAAAACTTCGTCACTTCGTTCATCGCCCGTTGCTCCTGCCAACCAGCCCGCGCGTTATTTGCTCCAAATGTTAACCCGTTGGGAAGAGGGAACTGTGGTTTTGCTCGCGACCCTGGGGGACACTGAAGGGACACCAGCGGACCCACTCATCTTACGGAGAACCCTCGCCGACCGTCAATTGATCCGCGGCGATCCGCAAAACGCTGAGGGAAATCGCCAATTTCCAGCGGCAAAGCAACCTCAGCGAGGGCTGGCGCAACGCCGCAATGGTGTCAATTTCAGACTTCCACGAATTGGGAGTTTTGCGTTCGGGATGATTCGGCAAATCCTTGTAACCGTGGGGATTAGCTTTGGGGGGCGCGTCGTGGACTGGTTCGGACGAAAGTCGTTTGCAGCGCGGGAGATGATTCCTTATACTGCGTTAAGGTGGTCATTTTACTAAACTTGAAGTCGTTTTTAGGCTTCGATGACGCCATCAGGCGACTGACCGTCCAAATCCATATCGTTTAGCTGTCCAGATTCTAATGGCTCGTCGTAATTCAACCCTTCCAGTCGCTGACGAAATCATGCCTGACGCCCGCGCCGAGGCGGTGCTCGCCGCTTTGATCAAGGAACACCTGGTCACCGGCGAGGCTGTAGGTTCGCGTGTGATTGCGGAGCGATTCTCGAATAGCGCCGGCTGGAGTTCGGCAACGATACGGAATGTCATGGCCGAACTTGAGGAAGCTGGATTGGTTGAGCAGCCCCACACCTCTGCCGGACGAGTGCCAACTGACAAGGGCTATCGCTACTACGTGGATAATCTCCTGGAAGAGGGCCGGCTATCGCGGGCTGATTTGCGTGCGATTGAGCGCGTGTTTCCATACAGCGGACTCGACGCCGCAACTTCGTCCGACCGCATCATGGCGCAAATGTCTCACGCGCTCTCCGAACTAACCGAGAACGTCGGGATCGTGATATCGCCGTCGCTCGCGGAGAATCGACTGAATCACATCGAGTTTATCCAACTCTCCGAGAAGCGAATTCTGGTGGTCCTAGTCACCACTTCAAACACAATTCACAACAAGATCATTCGCCTGGAAGACAACCTCACGCAGGATGAGCTTGAGCGCACCGCGCGCTATCTCAACACCGAATATTGCGGCAAGAGCCTGGTAGCCATTCGTGCTGAGATTCTGGAACTAATGAGAGAAGAGAAGGCGCTTTACGATCGACTTTTGCGAAACGCGATTCTCTTGTGCGATATGAGCCTTGACGGCGAAGAGTCAACCAATGCGGGCGTTTACGTCGACGGCGCTTCAAATTTTCTCAGCAAGCCTGACTTTGTAGACGTCGACCGAATGCGTGAACTGTTCCGCACATTTGAAGCGAAATCGCGGCTCATCAAAATTCTGAACGAGTGTGTGGCCAAGGACAGCTTTGCCCACACAGGTGATGTGCATGTTCTGATTGGACGCGAGCATCCAATCGCCTCGATGCGCAATTGCGCCTTGATCACCGCGCCCTACCGGCTTGGTTCAAATGAACATCTTGGAACTCTCGGTGTCGTCGGCCCGATGAGGATTGAGTATTCCCGCATTATGGCTATGGTAAACTACATGGCGCGGCTGATTGAGCGCCGGCTCAATGAAGATGTGCGTGCCTGATCCCGTTGCCGAAACTTTTGCAGAGTCAACTAGCTGATGCCTCCTGAGAACAAAGGAAATGCCTCCAACCGCATCCCGGTGAATTTTTTGGATTCCGAAAACGAAGAGATCAACGCCTCCGCTGAAACATCGTCGCCAGACGATGCGGAGTTGCGAGAAGATCTGGATCAGGAGCTCGAATTGGCCGACGAAGACGCGGAAGTCTTCGACCTCGACAGCCCTTCGATTGAGCCTTCGCCCCAGGCTGATGGCACGCCGGGTGACGCACCGCCTCCGCCTGGCGGCCCTGAAGTCGCCGAACTAGTGGCGACCAAAGCCGAGCTCAAACGACTTGAGAGTGAGGTTAAAGATTTACGAGACGGACTGGCGCGCCGCCAGGCAGACTTTGAAAACTACCGGAAACGCGTCGACCGCGAACGTGCGGCCACTTACGATCGCGTAGTCGCAGACATCGCTACCAAGCTTTTGCCGGTTCTCGATAATCTGAAACGGGCGCTGGAGACCGAGGCTTCAGTGGAAGCTAGCGAGTCAGACGAGTTTCGGCATTTCCTGAGTGGCGTGGATTTGATTTACAAACAACTCGGTGGCCTCCTGGATGCCTTGGGAGTTAGGCCGGTGTTGGCTGAAGGCGAGCACTTTAATCCTCATCTTCACGAAGCAGTCGTCACCGAAGAATCGGATCAGCACGAACCTGATACAGTGATTCAAGAAATCGTGCGTGGATTTACCCTGGGCGACAAATTGATTCGACCGGCTCTGGTAAAAGTTTCGGTAAAGAAATGATCATCGACTCCTGACAACGGAGAGTCCTCAAAAAAATGGGAAAAGCGATTGGCATAGATTTGGGCACCACTAACTGCTGCGTCTCGGTTCTCGAAGGCGGCGCGGTTCAGATCGTGCACAACAAAGAGGGCGGCAGAACTACGCCGAGCGTGGTTGGTTTCACGGACAAAGGCGAACGCTTGGTGGGCCAGATTGCGAAACGCCAGGCGGTCACCAACGCCGCCAATACCGTGTATGCCGTCAAACGCTTGATCGGCCGAAAATACAACTCCACCGAAGTTCAGCGCATGCGCGAAACTGCCGCATTCGAAATTGTTGACTCGCCCAACGGCGATGCGCGGGTGCGGGTTCAGGGTCGCAGCTATAGCCCACCCGAGTTGTCCGGAATTCTGTTGCAGCGTTTGAAAGCAGCCGCTGAGGATTTTTTAGGCGAACCGGTTACGGATGCGATCATCACCGTCCCAGCTTACTTTGACGACTCGCAACGTCAGGCCACCAAGGATGCCGGGAAAATTGCCGGTCTCACCATCGAAAGAATTATTAACGAGCCGACCGCGGCCGCGCTCGCCTACGGATTAGGAAAGTCCGGGGTCGAGCGTCTCGCCGTTTACGATCTGGGCGGCGGCACATTTGATATCTCGATTCTGGAGATGAGCGATGGCGTCTTTGAAGTGTTGTCGACTTCGGGTAACACCTTCCTCGGCGGCGAAGACATCGACGAGAAGATTATGAACTGGATGGCTGACCAGTTTCTCAGCGATACCGGAATAGATCTGCGCAAGGATCGCCTGGCCTTGCAGCGCTTAAAAGAAGTTGCTGAACGAGCCAAGTGCGAGCTTTCGTCGTCTACTGAAGCGAACATTAATCTTCCGTTTATCGCCGCCGACGCCACCGGACCGAAGCACTTTAACAAGACGCTGACGCGGATGGAGTTTGAGGATTTGATTGTCGGCTTAATCGACCAGACGATCGAACCCTGCGAAAAGGCGCTCAGCGATGCGAAGCTGAAACCCGGCGATATCGATAAGGTGATTCTCGTCGGGGGGCAGACGCGATCGCCGATAGTCGAGCGCACGGTGGAAAAGATTTTCGGCAAGAAGCCTTCCGCGGAGATTAATCCTGACGAGGTAGTGGCGATGGGCGCCGCGATTCAGGGCGGCGTGCTCACCGGCGAGGTCAAAGACATCGTGCTCCTCGACGTATTGCCGCTCAGTTTGGGCTTGGAAACTCGCGGGGGATTGTTCACCAAGATCATCGATCGTAATTCAACGATTCCATTGCGCAACAGCCTGACGTTTACTACGGTCGTGGACAATCAAACGTCGGTAGAGATTCACATCCTACAGGGCGAACGCGAGGTGGCGGAAGGCAATCGTTCGCTTGGCAAGTTTGAGTTGGTGGGAATTCCGCCGAACCCGCGCGGTGTGCCGCAAATCGATGTTGTCTTTGAAGTGGATGCCAATGGAATCGTTTCGGTTTCAGCGCAGGACAAGTCCACAGGCCGAGAGCAGCAGATGCGCATCACCCCAACTTCGGGTCTGGCGCCAGACGAAATTCAGGATCTGCTTAAAGAGGCCGAAGGGTATGCCAGTTCCGATCGTCAGGCGAAAGAGATCGTCGTCCTGGGCAATAAGCTCGAGTCGCTGCTGCGCAATACCCAAAAGTCGTTTGGGAAGTTTGGCGGCATGCTTTCGGCTAACGATCAGGAGATCGCTGACCGCGTCTTCAAAGAAGCTGAGGCGGCCGTGCAAACCCAATCCCATGACGATATCAGCAAAGCGTTGACCGCCCTGGAACGGGTCGCGGGCCAGCTCACCGCCGCCATGATGCAACCTGCTGATGAGTCCACTTCAGAAGGTTCCGACAAGCCCGCCAGTGAATTTACCAAGTTTTAAGCAGTCAGATATCAGAACAGTACGAGAGGCTTTGGAAAGTATTAATGAGCAAACGAGATTTTTACGAGGTGCTGGGCGTTAGCCGCACGGCTACCGATCAGGAAATAAAAAGCGCCTACCGCAAGTTGGCCCTGCTTCATCATCCGGATAAAAACCCAAACGACCCGAGCGCGGAAGAGAAGTTCAAGGAAGCTGCCGAGGCCTATAGCGTCTTGGCAGATTCGGAGCAGCGACAGCGTTATGACCGCTTTGGACATGCCGGAGTTTCCAGCGGCGCGGGACAAGGTTGGGGCGCGCCAGGCTTTGGCGGCATCGAAGATATTCTCGGGGATCTGTTTGGCTTCGGCGATGTATTCAGTGGCGGGCGCGGAGGCTCGCGTCGTTCGACGGCGCAGCGCGGGGCTGACCTGCGTTACGATCTCGAGATTACCCTCGAAGATGCCTACAACGGCATGACCGCCCAGCTTAGAATTCCGCGACTTGAAACCTGTGAAAGCTGCAAGGGAAATGGCGCCGCCGCCGGCACTCAGCCGGAATCGTGTAGCAATTGCGGTGGCACAGGCCAGGTGCGTTATCAACAAGGATTTTTCTCCGTGGCGCGCACGTGCCAACCATGTCGCGGGGCCGGGCGCGTAATAAAAAATCCCTGTAGTGACTGCCGCGGCGCGGGACGGATCGAACGCGAAAAGCAGATGGAAGTGAAGATCCCGGCTGGGGTCGAGACAGGATCGCGCCTGCGCGTTCAGGGCGAAGGAGAAGATGGCGCGCAAGGCGGTCCCTCTGGCGACCTGTATGTTGTGATTCATCTTGCCGAACACGAGCGGTTCGAAAGGCAGGGAAATAATCTTTACGCTTCACTGCCGATCACGTTTGCCCAAGCGGCGTTGGGCTCCGATGTCTATGCCGGCACCATCGATGGCGAAGAGAAAATCAAAGTGCCCGCAGGGACGCAAACCGGAACCGTCTTTCGCATCAAGGGCAAAGGCATGCCGGTGCTCGGGAGTCGCGGGCGCGGGGATCTTTTCGTAGCAGTCAGCGTGGTAACGCCAACTTCACTTACGCGCGAACAACGAAAACTGCTCGAACAACTTTCCGTAGTCGAAAACAAGGACCTCGAAGACAAAGGTTTGGTCGACAAGGTGCGCGATATTTTCGGGTAACGAATCTTTCCCTGGCGCCCAATTCTCGGAGGACCCATGAACAATTCCCCCCGTCGCTTTTTCTTTCCTTTGGTTCTGGCCACCTGCCTCGTCGCTGGCGCTCTTGCCGCGCAGGCGCAGGACATGGATCGTTGGCAGAACTTCGATTTCTCCAAAACTTCCCTCAAGACTGCCGACGCTACCAAGCTGGAGCTCTATCAGTTGAAGCTGCTGCGTGGGATCGTCTTCGGCCGGCATGGGCGCATCTTCAAAGACGCCGAGATACGTCTCTTCCTCGAAGGGCAGAATTGGTACAAACCAAGCGCCGACTTCAAAAATTCCATGCTCAACAACACTGAACGTCGCAACCTCGACGTTATCCGTATTGCCGAAGCGAGCAAACATGCGACGGTCCAACCCGGCGACATGCGTTATTGGCAAACGCGTCCGCTAACGGTCAGGAAATTAGGAACGCACAGCGGTGCGGAATGGCGCGTGTTGCGTTCCGAAGTGGAAGCGATACACGGCAAGCGTTTTAGTGAAACCTGGTTGCAGGAGTATTTCGAAGAGCGCTATTGGTACAAGGCGAGCGACAACTACGATCCGAAAAAGCTCACCGCGCTCGAGCAGAAGAATTTGCAAGCAATAGCCGACGCGCAAAAGAAGTCGCGCAAGATTGCGCTGGCTCCGGGCGACATGGAGCTGTTTGAGAACCGGTTGATCTCCGAGCGGATGTTGCACGGGTTGAGTTTGAATGAACTGCGGCTGCTGCGAAACGAAATCTACGCGCGCCACGGCCGTCAGTTTCAAGCGCCCTGGCTTTCGCAGTACTTCTACAGCCAGCCGTGGTATCAACCGGTCGAGACCTTCAAAGACGAAGATGTCTCAGGTTCTGACAAGCTGAATATTGAAACCATCGTCGCCTATGAAAACAAGATCCACGACAACCTCGGTCGTCAGGCAATAACGCGCAGCTTGCTGGAGGGATTGTTCGTTGAAGACGCCGCCAAGATGCGGAATGAAATCTACGCCCGGCGCGGCAAGGTGTTTACGAAAGAGCCGTGGTTTCAGACATACTTCGAAAGCTTTGCCTGGTATAAAGCCAACGCCAACTTTACCGACGCTCAATTATCTTCGCTGGAGAAACGCAACATCGCCACCATCACCGCCTATGAGAAAAAGGCGGTGAGCGCGATGAGCGTTATCGAAGGTTGATAAGGCTCACCCCGGTCTCGCGTGTCGAGACCAAAAAACAGTAGGCAGTAAGCAGTTGGCAGAAACAGATGAGAGGCGGGCGATACATTAATATCGCCCGCCTCTTTCGTGTGGAGTTTCACAGGCGGTAACGCACCTTCGCCCGCCGCAGATCGTCGTCAACGTTGTCCAGATTCTGCAGGCGCAACGTCACATCGGCATTCAAATCAAACCCCGCACGTTCCCCGGCCTTCAGTTTCGCAGTGCCCGCCGCCGCAATCATCGCGGCGTTGTCGGTGGACAGGTGCGGAGAAGGGAAGTAAGCGGGAATTCCCAATCGTTCGGCCGCCTCGCGCGACGCTGCTTTCAACGCGCCATTGCAGGCGACGCCGCCGGCGACTATCAGCGTTCTCGGCCCGTAGTCTTTCGCCACGCGTTCGGTAGTTCCTACCAATGAGCGGATCACAGTGTTTTGAAAACTTGCCGCAAGATCCTTGATTCCTTGCGCAGGCTCTTCGCCGTTTTGTACCGGCTGCAACCCGCTCTCGCGCACGTGTTTGGTAACTGCTGTTTTCAAACCACTAAAACTGAAATCCGGTGAGCCATCTCCCATGCGCGGTACGGAAAACTTCACCGCCTTCGGATTTCCTTCGCGCGCCAACCGTTCAATAATCGGACCGCCGGGATAGCCGAGCCCAACCATCTTCGCAACTTTATCGAAAGCCTCGCCCGCGGCATCGTCACGCGTCCGCGCGATAACTTTGTATTTTCCGGGTTCGGGAATGAAGAAGAGGTTCGTGTGTCCGCCGGAAACGATCAGCGCGAGCGCGGGATACTCAACTGGCGGATTCTCAAAGGCGACCGAATAAACATGGCCCTCGATATGATTCACTCCGACCAGCGGCTTCCCGAGCGCGAAAGCCATTGCCTTCGCATACGAAACGCCCACGAGCAATGAGCCAACCAGGCCGGGCCCGGCAGTTACTGCGATGCCGTCGATGTCCTTTGCTTCAATCCCGGCCCGTGTGAGTGCCTCAGTAACGATCGGAACGATCTTGTCGAGGTGTTCGCGCGAGGCTATCTCGGGCACTACGCCGCCGAAGCGTTTGTGTGTTTCGATTTGCGAGGCGATAACGGATGAAACAATTTCACGGCCGTCGCGCACCACGGCAGCGGCAGTTTCATCGCATGACGTTTCGATTCCGAGAAC
>JANMVC010000405.1:0-8662 GCA_031392315.1 Pyrinomonadaceae bacterium
AACTGATAGTGCGCGGTACGAGAGACTGGGTGCTGTTTCATCGGCGTCGCAACAAGAATTGCCAAAGCGTCGCAGTCGCAACGCCCCCGCCGCCCCCACCACCGGTGAAGAGCGTCTGTCACAGGGTATACCGGGCTGCGAGCCTTCCCGCCCTTGAACGGGCTGTCGAAATGATCCAAGCAGCAAGAACACTTGACGATATCAAGCTAGCGATCCAGAGAGCAGAGCTCCTGCTACTGGGTGACGTGACGTTCAAGGACAACACCGCCGTCTTTGGCGAGGGACCCAGCCTAGATAAAGTTGTCAAGAAGTGGGAGCAGAGTGGGGGAGGACGGATTTTCGGTAGGGTGATGGTTCATGCGTCGTCGGCGTCGCAAGCGGATACGGTTTTGAAGGATCAAGCAAGAGCGATCCTCAGAAAAATCAGCTCGGAGACTGGAATCGTTCGGGTGTTTGAATCAATCTCAACGACTGCAACTCTGCCTACGGCGTGTCCAGCCTTCACCATCTTCGGAGCCGCGGACGACACACCGCCGGCCGTCCCGCTGACTTGCCACGACGTGTACTGGCTAAACGCAAACGACCAAAAGAACACGATGGCCGTCACCAGGCTTCTCGAGGCGAAGAATGCCCCTGAGGCGCTCAAGCTGGTAAGAGCGATTAGTAAGGTGACGTTTAGAGCGGGTACGAAGGAAGTACCAGACGATTCTCTGGATCGTCTGAGGGATGCGTGGAACTCTGTGGTTAGTGGCCAGCCAGTGAATGGCGCTACGTTATGCGGAAGCCATGAAACTGCCGGAGCTGTTGACAACTTCCAACAACAAGCACGGGCCATCACTGAGGCCCTGGGGTTTAGCATTGAACGTGGAACAGTAAATGTTCAAGCCACAATACCTCAGGGATGCCCGGCCATCACGATCCTTTACGCGGTCAGTCAGAAGACACCGACGACTCCGCCACCGGGACAGGCAACGACCACGCCGCCGCCAACGACCACGCCGCCCGTACAAAAGGAAGGGAGTCGCAAGTCGCTTGTTATCTGGTCCCAACTCGATGGGCAAACCCACGTTAGTCTTGAAACCTCCACGCGCGGACAGGTGGAATTTAGCAATAACACTCCGGTCCGCGACGACCTTGCCGATGTGATTAGGCGGCTCAAATTTGGTGAGGAAATTAAAGGGGTGATGCTGGCCACCGTTGACCCCGTCGAGGCTGGCGCTTCAGTGCGACTTGACCGAGTGGTACAAACGCTTGCCCAGGTGCAAGCGCGTGACCCGAACAGCTTCCAATCGAGAGTCGGCCTATTAACTGCCGGCGACAAAACGCAATTGAGGCGCATCGGCATTTCGTTCAGCGACTTTGACGAAGTGATATACCTCGAGCTTGCTCCGCCATCGTAGGAATCGGCCGCGTGACTTAGGCAGCAGGCGCAGACTGGCGGACCGCAGCGCTTCTTCCTGTTGGAAATGCTGTGGTGTTTCCAACCGCATGTCGAGCAATTCTGATTATCGCAGCGGCAGCGCCCCGGACCGTGTCTGTCGTCACGCAGCCGCAGTGGATTGTCGGCTGTGACGAGATGTTCTCTAAGTGCCGCGACGCTCCAGCAAGCGATGCGGGAGGAAGGAATTGCAGAAACATCTTGCTGACATCGTAACGTTGGTCGCCGAATGGAATAACTAACGGCCATGCTCCGCGCCGCCGCCAAAGAGCCCTCGAAAAGTAAACTGAACGGCAATGGTGGCCCGCGCGCCTCGGCGGCCCCGGACAAAGTTGCCGTAAACCCCGTGTGGCAGCACCTGGCCACACAAGTCCCCCTGCCTTCACAAGCAACCCAACGCTTAAGCAAGCCGGACGATTCGAAAGACGCCGGCCACGACGCTGTCCAGACGAACAGCGCGTCTGGCACGCCTCGCATCGAGGACGATGCGGCGCAAATCAACAAGGCATCGGCCGTCGGGACGAGTGGCCCGGTTGCTATTCACCACAAACTCCTCGTTAGCAAGCCCGACAGTCCCTCCAATCAGGAAGGCAATCACGATGGTCGCACACTGAGTAAAGCCACGCGCGCGTATTTTGAGCCGCTGCTGGGCGTCTCACTCGGTGATGTGCGCCTACACACCGACGAGGCAGCCACGCGCTCCGCCCAATCGCTGGGTGCGCTCGGCTACACAGTGGGAAACGACGTCGTCCTCCAAGGGAATCTCTTCAACCCCGGAACGAAAGACGGTCGCCGCCTACTGGGTCACGAGCTGGCCCACACGATCCAACAGCGCCCAGGCGCTAGAGCCGTGCAGACGCGGCGCGAGGAGGACGGCCGGCTCGACTCGCTAGAGGCGGAGGCTGATCGCGCGGGTGACGCAATGGCGCTTGGCCATGCATTCAAGGTAACCGGCACCGCCTCTGCCGGCGCTCCGCAGTGTTACAACGGGGACAAGAATACGAAGGCGACGGTGTTGCCAACCAGCACGCTGTTGCAGATCGTAATCCAGCGACTTGAGGAACTAGCGGCCAGCGCCGGCGCGCACAAGATCGCTGTAAAGCTGGTAACTGATCCGCTCATCAAGGAGTTTAGCGACGCCTTGGCCGCGCCGACGCAGGCGGAAGCCGATGAGAAAAAACTCCGCCTTCAGGTGGAGACGGTTAACGACTTTGTCACCGGTCATGCCAGCATCTTCGCGTCCCTCTCCGAGGTGGCGAAGCCGGACAATTACCTGCCGGCCATCGCCAAAGTGATCGTAGAAGAAGTTAACCACATCGCCATCAAATACTGCGTGGTTCTGCGCATCATTGAAACATTCCCCGAAAATCCAAAGATCATTCAGATGGCTATCGATCGCGCTAACGAAGCGATGGCCCTGCTGCCCGAGATCATCGTTCAGGAATACCTGGGACCCAACGGAATCCAGAAAGAGATCGACAAGATCAGACCTGAGTTGTTCCAGCTGGGCGAGCTGCGTTCGCAGGTGCACAAGGCGCCGTTGCGCGGTCGTTTGGCCGAGGAAATCGTGCTGATGCACGCGCCGGCGCACATTGCCAATAGTTTTCCCAAACAAATTCAGGGTTACCTCAAGTTTGCGCGTCAGGAGAAAAAAGCAGGAAAGGACATTTCGAATCAGCTCAAGGCAACCAACTTGTTAGTGCAACAAGCATTGGGCGTCATTTACGCGATGCAGGTTTACGAGCAACTCGACGCCTACGTGCAAGAGCTCGACAACTGGATCAATAAGGGGATTGAGATCTTCTGGACGGAAGTCCTCGGGAAGATGCGAGGCTACCGCGACCAGGTAGACGGTATCATCAAGATCTTCGAAGACGACTACACCGACCCCGAAGTAGGTTATGGGGGCGCTAGCTCAACACGCGTTAATAGCGGGCTCAACAAGCTCACAACGTTGGTCAATTCCGCGGAGTTTAAGTCTAACGTCGGCGCCGCTGAAGCTCGGATGGAGACCATTGCGGTAATCCGGATCGTCGGCAAGGTCATCGCTCTGGTGGCGCTTGCGGCGCTCAGCGGAGGGGTAGCGGCTGAATACGCCGCGGCCGGAGCAGTCGCGCTCGGTGCGGCTGAGGGAGGCCTGGTAGCCGGCAGCGCCGCTTTCGCCGCCAATGTTCTCGCGTTTACTGCGATCAACCGCGCGGGCACTAAGTTGATGTTCGGGACCGTCGAGGGTTCATTCCTGGGCGACCTCGCTACCAATGCGCTCATGATCGGAGTCCTCAAGGGTACGCAAACAGTCTTCGCCAAAGCGTTCTCAAAATTCGCCGACCCGAAAGCGTGGAAACTATCCTACGGCCTCGGCAAAGCCGCGACTGGGTTTGTTTCGCTTCAGATGTTCGCGGAGGCCGCACACGCATTCACGTCCGGCAAACCTATGACTGGCGAGGAGCGCGTCCGTTCGCTGATCCAGAATGCGGCGATGATGGTGGCGCTCGAGGCGGGAGGGTTTATCACTGAGCCGCTCAAGGCGCGCCTGACGGCGCCTGCTCTGAAGTTTAAGTTTGCCGCGCGGCTGAACAAGCTCGACACCTCGCGAGGAGCCTTGGCGTTGCGCGTCGATTCCCTGAAGCGAGGGAAACTCTCGACCGAAGAGGTGTCGAAACTATTAACCGATCTTCAGTCGCAATGGCTCGCCGAGCTGAAGTTGATTGCCGACGCCAACAGGCCAGACGCCAACAAGAAGAAACTCGTGAGCGACGCCGAGGCTAAGGAAATGGTCGCGAAGTATGAAGCGGCTGTCGCCAGAATCCAATTGCAGCTCTCAAAGGCGAACATCACCGCGCCACTCGCTCCCGGCCAGGGGATGTTCAAGCCGCTTGCTAGCGGTGTCGTCGAGTATTCGTCCAAAGGGACCGCGCTTGATGTGCTCAAGAAGTTTTACGAATCAAATGGCGGCAAGTTAGAGCCGTCGAAAACCCTCAAAGAAGGATTAGAAGGCAGACTGCCTAATGGAGAGCTTACCTTCTACGTTCCTGAGGGGGTGTTGCCGAAGACACTGCCGACTCTGGAAAAGGTGACCGCTTCACGTGATGCGGCGCGTGATGCCTCCGAGGAAGACCCAATGGCCGCCGCTGGTCTGGCTAAACTAAAAATCATCGTCAAAGGAAGCGAACGCAGTCTCGACGAAACCCTCGGCTCTGTGCCGGCAAAACAGATGAAGGAATTCCTCCGCGCGCTGGCCGATCCGGATCTCAGCACCGCTATTGGCACTGCGGCCGGTAAGGAGTTTTTCATGGGGATGGCGGGCTCGCCCGAGGCGACTCGCTTCTCACGTCGCTATGGCCTCAGGGTGCTGCTTAATCTGTTCCGCCGCGCCGGCGGCTGGACGAAGCAGTTGAATCAGACGCTGAAGGAAGTGGACCAAAGGGCCGAGGCCAACCCCGAGGGCGCCCTGGCGTTTTTGGAAAGTCTTGCGAATGCCAAGACCCAGGCGAAGGTGGAGGAACTGCTGGGTAAGGAAAAAGTGGTTAAGCCACGCAAGACGCCCGTTCGAGTAACCAAGAAAAGCCTTCCGGTGGTTCGTGGCGACACTTGGGAAACGTATCGGGTCGAGGCCGAACGCGACTCTAAGGCCCACGGGCAAACCCTGACTGAATCGGAACTCGAATTCCGGGCTGACTGCGAAATGTTCTTCGACCAGGCGAAGGCGGGCGGCTATAAGCGCTACGGACGTGTCAGCAAGCTTAAGTTCCTCGACGCTTTTGATGCCGTAGCAAAGCTTTCGAAAATGCCCTTCAATTGGATCAACGCTCATCGCGGCGTGCTCAGCGAGGCGCTCTTCAATCCTGATTTCGGAAAGGATAAGTCTCGTTTTTATGCGGGCAAAGAAGTAAAAGGGAAGACGCCGATCGGGGCGACAATCCCCGATTATAAGATTTCTCATACTGGATTTACCGAGTACGTCAATCAGAAGTCGAACATCATTGACCGTGGTGACAAGGATGCTTCCGGTGTTTACAAAGCGGGGAAGACTGCTGCTGCAAGGTATCTTTCGATCGCCAAAGGCAAAGGAACTCCGGATAAACCTGGCGAGGCGACTAACGTGCCTGCCGGCGATCGATACAGCCTCGATTTCGTCCGCGATCCCGGGCCCGCGACGCGTCAGGCAATGCTTGATATTCTGTTCGCAACCGGTAGCCCCGTGTACCGGGTGAAATTCGGCGAAACGTGGCACACGAGTCCGCACCAAAAGTAAAATCGTCAAACGCATGACAAATCAAACACTCCGCGTTGAATTATGCTTCCGGCCCAACCCGTTTGCTGCTCGATGGCTGCAGGTGTTGCCGGTGGTGTGGGCATGGGAACCGCGAGTAAAGCCAAGCCGCCTGGAGCGCTTGTCGGACGCGGAATTCTCCGGCCGGCCGGAGCCCTGGACAGAGGCGTTCGCAGAAGAGTTGGCCCGTCGCTGCGCGAGTGAGCCACCGTTGGCCTGGATGTTGTTTGGCGAGGAGGGAGCGTTGCGGGTTGCGCACGAAGGCTCTTACGTGAAGTTGTCAGTGATCTTAACGCCACCGCCGGTTGAGCTGGCGTCGTGGTTTCTCCGCCTCATTGAATTGTTCCCCGAAGAGCAGCGGCCGGCCCTGGCGATGCTTTTTGATCCTGAGTCGAAGCAGGACGGCGAACTAATCATGCAGGGGTTGGACCAACTGTTCGATGTGCCGCCGCTGTTTTATATCGACGGGCAAGCAGCAACCCAATTGGGTGGGCTTGAGCGGATGAAGAACGCGCCGGTGGACGTTCGCGAGGCGCCGGGCGGTTTAATGTTTCTGGTGCGGCCACCTATTGGTCGCGCCTTGCCCCAAGATCGGGAACAAGCGAAAGCGATGCGCAGTTATCTCGGCTTGTCATCCCGAACACCTCTTTCGCTACTCGAAGACGAACACCAGGATACGCCGGTGGGCGAACAGCGGTGGAACCTGGTCCAATGGTGGGCCACGGGCACAGAGGGGTATCTCGCCGCCGGGTGGAGCGCCGCCGTCGATAATGCCTGGGCCGTGGGTGAGGCTGGCACCATTGTGCATTGGGATGGCAACGACTGGTCGGCAGCCGACGAGGTCTCCACTAAAATTCTCAGCGCCATTTGGGGCGCAGACGAGAGAAACGTGTTTACGGTGGGCGAGGCGGGTGAAGTGTTGCGCTGGGATGGGAAGAGTTGGTCTCGCTCGGACAACCCAGTCGGCGCCTGGCTCTACGGCGTGTGGGGAAACGGGTCCGGCCAGGTGTTCGCCGTGGGCGCCGAGGGCACGCTGCTGCGCTGGGACGGGCTCGCATGGTCCGCGTTGCCGAGCGTCACCTCGCGGGCGCTGTTCGCTATCTCAGGAGTTGGTAGCGCGGCTTGGGCGGTGGGCGAAGCCGGCACGCTGCTTCGGTGGGACGGCGTCGAATGGTCGTCAGCCGAATCGCCGACAGACGCGGCGTTGCATGGAGTTTATGCGCTCTCGCCGGACGAAGCATGGGCAGTGGGCGTCGGCGGCTGCGTGCTCCGTTTACAGGGGGGCGTCTGGAGCCAGGTGGAAAGTGGCACTTCCTTTAATCTGAGTGCTGTGTTCGCGCGAGCCAACGACGATGTCTGGGTAGCGGGTGATAACTGCACGCTCCGCCATTGGAACGGTCTTCGATGGAACCAAATCGAGAGCGATACGCACGAAGCCTTGATGGGTCTGTGCGAAGCTGGCGACGAAGGAGTGTGGGCCTTTGGGAGCGAGGCGATCATCTTACTCGTCACGCCAATCTGAGACCAACGATTCAAGTGGCTTTCGCTTCAGAAGCTCAAGCGAAAGCACCCACGCGAAAGATGGAGGAATGCAATGTTTGAGACAAATACGCCAGATAATGCGAAAGCCTCTCCCGCGCCAGAGCCATCCCGACTGGGAATTGCACCTCCCCCAGTGCGAGCAAACAGACTCAATCCTATCTGGCGATCGCTTGCGTTGCGTGCTGCTGCAGTCCAACCAGAATTGACCGTGAGTCAGCCGGGAGATCGCCACGAGCGAGAGGCTGACGAGAGTGCTGACCGCGTGATGCGGATGCCGGAATCCCAAGCCACTCCGCTAAGCTACTCCGACCGGCAGACTGTCGCCGGCGAAGTCTCCCATTCATCTGGTGAACCCTTGGACCACAGCACGCGAAGCTTTATGGAACCGCGTCTGGGCCAGGACTTGAGCCACGTGAGAACGCACACCGGCGGGCACGCAGCCAGAGTCTGCCAAAAATTTAACGCCCAGGCATTCACGCATCACCAGGACATTTATTTTGGCGCGGGCCGAATGCCCGGCAACGACGCCCTTACCGCCCACGAACTGACGCATGTGGTGCAACAGTCCTCCGCCACAGGCGAACGGAAGCCTCCATCCATTCAGCGCAAGCTGGAACTTCGCCCGCCAGGCAAGGGTGAAGCCTCCGCTTTCGGACGGGCGCAGGAATTGGTGGACCGATTGAATACGATTAACCCGGCCATTCAGTATGAACTCAAAGGCCAATCGTTGCTCTACACGGTAAAGGACGCAGCCGCGCTCAACCACTTCGACACGGTAATGAAAGGATTCATGGATCGGGCCGATGTGGTGCCAATGCGGCTGATCACGGCGAAGGGATATGTTGGCGGCGGTCCACTGCTGGCCGACAGTTTCATTAGCGCCTACGTTGACCTCGACGATCTGATGGCCGACGATCTCTATAGTTTTCAGTCAGATCTACTTCACTTCCTCACCGAGCGTTTCCAGGTGAAGGATTACGAACGCCAGATCGGCACCGATTTCTCGGCGCAGTTTAAAAAGGCACACCAAGCCGGCAAAGAGGCCGAAGCTGCCAATCTTCGGGCGCTGTTCAATGATCCGAGCATTGTTTTCAATTACGAACAGTCTGATCGCGAGCCATGGGTGAATGCGTTCAAGAGTATGGATCATGGCTACCGTGTATTTCAGGTTGTGCACCACCGCGAACGTGAAGTGGCAGGCGGAAAAATGTGGGTACAGAAAAAGGATGGCACGCGCGTTTCGATGGAGGATTTTCGCAAGGAACGAGCAGCAGCAAAGTAGCACTGAGGCTCTCCCGGTCGTGATGCTGCTGGATGACTGGTGAGTTCAATGTTTGCGAAGCCGGCTCATAAGAAAACCAAAGCACCGGCTCAGGCGAAGCTCAAAGCCAAAGCGCCTGCCGGCATGG
>JANMVC010000481.1:0-5478 GCA_031392315.1 Pyrinomonadaceae bacterium
GTTCGGCATCGCCTTCCCCTCGCGCTGACGAACCGGGCTTGGGAAGCCCTCGGTAGAGTTGCGCGGACGTTTTCGACAACCCGACGGCACTGAGGCACGCATGATCATCACGAGCCCCTTCCCCGAGTTGGCGATCTCCGACCTGCCGCTGACCCGGTTCGTGTTCGAGCATGTCGACGCCCACCTCGATCGGCCGGCACTGGTCGACGGGGGCACAGGGGCGGTCACGACGCATGGCGAGCTCCGCGACCGGGTTGCTGCCACCGCGACGGGCCTGACCGAACGGGGCATCGGGTCGGGCGACGTCGTGGGGATCTACAGCCCCAACGTCCCGGACTACGCGACGGCGTTCCTGGGCGTCGCGCAGGCCGGCGCGACCAACACCACCGCCAACGGCCTTTACGGGGTCGAGGAGCTCGCCTTCCAGCTTCGCGACTGCTCCGCGCGCATGCTGATCACCCACCCGTCGCTCGCCGACCGCGCCTTTCCCGCTGCGCGCGCCGTAGGGATCGATCAGGTCGTCAGCTTCGGCGAGTTCGAGGGCGCCACCCCGTTCGAGGAGCTGCTGTCAAATGGGCCACCGGTGAGCATGGCGATCGACGCGGCCAGGGACACCGTCTCGTTGCCCTACTCGTCGGGCACGACCGGGCTCGCCAAGGGCGTGCGGCTGACCCATCGCAACCTCGTCGCCAACGTCCAGCAGCTCGAGGACGTTCTGGAGATGGGTCCCGACGACGTCGTCATGGGGGTCCTGCCGTTCTTCCACATCTACGGGCAAACCGTCGTGATGGCGGCGGCGCTACGCGCCGGGGCGTCGATCGTGACGATGGCCCGGTTCGACCTGGAGCAGTACCTGGCGTTGATCCAAGAGCACCGTGCAACACGTGCGTTCGTCGCCCCGCCGATCGTGCTGGCATTCGCGAAGCACCCGCTGATCGACCGCTACGACACCTCGAGCCTCGTCCACATCATGTCGGGCGCCGCGCCGCTCGACGCAGCGACCGCCACGCAAGCCGCAGCTCGGGTCGGCTGCCGAATCTCGCCGCGGGCCACCATCGTTGCCAATGGTTGGGTTAGCTGGCGATGAATCGTTCGTTTGAGTTCGCGGGCGCCGTATTCGGGACTAATGCCGGTGCGGCGGAGGAATTCTTTCGCTGCGGGCGTGACCTCAATGGAGAAGTAGCGCTCACCTAGCCGCAAGTTGACATGATCCTGGAGCGCGCGCAGATCGTGTTCGAGGATTGCTTCTATCGCGTCAGCGTCGAGAGGGTTGTAGGTGACGACGGCGTCGATGCGATTAACAAACTCCGGCGAGAAACGTTTGCGCACTGCGCCCAGCGCAATGCTTTCAAGACGAATGGTCAGATCGGTTTGGGACTTTGCGGTCGCACTCTGAAAGCCGATGTTGGGATTGATCTCTTTCGTCATCTCCCGGGCGCCGAGATTGCTGGTGAAGAAGATCAGGCTCTTTTCGAAATCAACGGTGGTGTTATCACCCAGGTGCAGGATTCCCTTGTCCAGAATGCCGAGCAATAGCTTGGTTATGGAGTGGGCAGCCTTTTCAATTTCGTCAAAGAGGACCAGCGCCAGGTCACACTGCGGACTGGTAACTTCCATTAACTGTTGCTGGGTCAAAAGGGGCGTGGTTTCGCGATGGCCGAGATAGCCGGGAGGCGCTCCCACGAGTTTGGCGGTTTCATGCTCCATCTGAAACTCGCCGCAGTCGATCTTGAGAATCTTCTTCTCATCACCATGCAAAAGCTCAGCAATCGCTTCTACAGTTTTCGTTTTGCCGGTACCGGTTGGGCCGAGCAGCAGGAAGACGCCGGCTGGGCGCCCTGTTGGCGCCAGACCTGACTGGTACATGTAGACATAAGGGACAATCGCCTTCGTCGCAGCCGATTGGCCCACAACCTTCTGCGACAGCAGCGTCACCAGATCAGACGAAGGCTGCGGAGTTTGCTGTTCCGGCAGAGAAAGTGAGTCCATTGATTGGCCTTCGGCTTATTGCGTTAGCAAATAAGCTTGCATTGGTTAGGATAAATGTGGCGGTGCCGCGGTCGGGTTGTAGCCGTCTCATTCATCAGAGAGTTTCAAAACTCAGAAACCCGCTGCTCGAAATAATGATCGTCTACCTGAAGCGCGTCAGTTTTGGGGCGGGAGACTCGGGATATTTGGCGCGGGACAAATAGGGGTTAATTCAGTAGGGGGACTATAGGAGGGTGGGGCGTTTCGCACAATCGGGAGAAACCTGAGATGTTCCAGGTTAAAACCTGACCCGCCGGGCCAGGGATAAGAATTCAGGTTTTGCGAGTTGCTTTCATGACGGCCGCGGGTTGGTCTATGGAGACAATTCCGTTTTTAATCGCAAATCGGACCAGGCCGGCAATGTTGTGAATGTTCAGCCGCTCCATCAGTTGCGCCCGATGCGTTTCAACCGTCTTCACGCTGATATTTAGTGACAAGGCAATCTCCTTCGTCGATTGTCCCTCGGCAATCAGCTTTAGGATTTCTCGTTGGCGCGGTGTCAGACCTGATCGCAGCGCGTCACCATCAGCCGTGCTTCGGCTTAGCTCGTATGCAGCATCTTGGTCCAAAGTAGGTGAGAGATATTTTTTTCCACCCATGACATGGGCTATTGCCAGGGGTAATTCGGCGCTGGCCGCACTCTTTGGGATATAGCCCGCTGCTCCAAGATGGAGAGCCTGAAAAGCGTATTCCACTTCCTCATGCGCCGTGAGAATAATTACCCGCACGTCAGAATGCTTCTCGCTGACCTCCTTTAATACTTCAAACCCCCCTGGGCCGGGCATCATGAGATCGAGCAAGACGACGTCTGGTTTTAGTTCCTGGATGGAGTTGATGACTTGAGATCCATTGGCGGCTTCACCCACCACCTCCACGTTGGTGAGGCTTTCGAGAAGTGCGCGAATGCCCGCTCGCACCAGAGCATGATCGTCTGCCAGGAAAACACGAACTGGTTTCACGTCGGCCACCTTTGCTGTTGCGTGCGGCGCAATCCTAGGTATGGGCCTGAGTGAACAAATGGATCCGCAAACCGATTGGCCGATCCTTATTCGTCCCCGTCTGGGTGGTTCTAGTGATCCGAGAATACCCAGCGAAATCAGGCCGGAAATTTTCTTCGCTTACGGTTAAGCTAGTAAAGCGCTGAAAACTATCCCAGAAACTACTGATCAGGACAATCAGGAAATCCCTGAGATCGGACTCCCGGACTCAGTGGGTTGCAAGGGGGACTGCATATCCCCAGTCGAAAAACACACCCGAATTTCTGTGCCCTGACCGCGAGCTGATTTGATTTCAAGCGTTCCGCCGAGCGCGAGGGCGCGTTCCTTCATACCCATTAAGCCCAGGCTTGTGGCCTCTGCGCCCGCGCTTGGAACCGGCGGAATAAATCCCCCACCGTCATCCTTAATTGACAGCACGATCTCTTCATGCGAAGCGCTGAGGTCTATGGAGGCGTGTGTGGCACTCGCATGCCTGGAGACGTTCGTAAGAGCTTCCTGTGCGATTCGGAAACAAGCAGTTTCAAGTTCCGGTTTGAGGCGGGTGGTGCCTTCAGGCAGTTTCGTTTCTGAGCGGGTCAGAATCCCAGTTCGTTGCGTGAATTCATTGCAGTAAGAGCGCAGGGCCGCCTCCAGGCCAAGGTTATGAAGTAGCGACAGCCGCAGTTCGAACGAAAGAGAGCGCGCCTGTTCAAGCGCTGTGTCGACGAGTTCTACCCCCTGCGCGATCAACAGGCTGGACTCATCACGATCCTGCGAAATCCCTATGGCGTGAAGGTTCATCTTGACTGCCGTGAGCATTTGCCCGATCTGATCGTGAAGTTCGCGGGCGATTCGCTGGCGTTCTGCTTCCTGTGCCTCAATCAACAACCTCGAGTAGTTTCTGAGAGCATTCTCAGCGGCCTTGCGCTCAGTGATGTCCTGAACCACTGACGCCACTCGGTTAATGCCCGCAGCGCCTTCGATCGGGAAGTATGAAATGGACAACGTTCTTTCGCCCTTGCCCGGCTCGGCATCAGTAGTCTCAAACTTGATCACATTCCCTTCGAAGCACGAGTCAAGCCTGTTCTTAATTGGGTCGAACTGCTCCGCGGGTAGGAGGTCAGGCAATCGCTGGCCAACCACATCTTCGCGGCCCCAACCGCGATGATTTAGAAAGGCACGGTTAGCGATCAAGCAGCGGTAGTCGCGGTCGACCACGACGATCATCTCTTCAAGTCCTTCGACTACCCTTTCATACTTCCGCAGTCGCTCCTCAGCGCGTTTCCTTTCCGTAATGTCGCGAATTGTGCCCTGGACGGCGACACCGGATTCTTCCTCATAAATCAGGTGACTGCTCACCTCGACAGCCACGCGAGAGCCTTCGCGGGTGATCAACTCGGTCTCATACGCCGTCTCGCCCTCCTGAACGAGTTTCTTGCAGAAATGCTCGTTGATGAAATTGATCTGCTCAGGGGGCACAAAGTCGACGAAGGTCCGGCCAAGAATTTCTTCCCGCGAGTAACCGGTAAGCTTTTCCGCGGCTCGATTCACCGCAGTGTACCGACCATTCAAATCGTGAACATAAAAGCCATCTTTCGCATTTTCAAACAACTCACGGTAGCGCTCTTCACTCTCCCGCAAGGCCTTTTCCGACTCCCGTCGCTCGGTGATGTCCTGTGTGGTGCCAAAGATGCGAATTGCCTGTCCTTGCTCATTTGCGGTTACAAAGATCCGCTCGCGGAGTATGCGTTCGGTTCCATCCGCCCGGACAATGCGATACTCGCAAGCACGCGACTCCAGAGTTTGAATTGCTTCCTGGGCGATAGCCTGGGCCCGTAGGCGATCGTCGGGATGAAGCCGGGCCAGGAACGCCGCATAGTTAGTACCCTCTTGCTGAGGCTCTAAACCAAAGAGCCGGAACAGTTCATCGGACCAGGCCACTTCGTTGGTAATCAAGTTGCGGGTCCAACTGCCGAGTTGGGCCAGATGCTGCGCCTCGGCCATTAGGCTCTGGCTTTGCCTCAGGTTTTCCTCAGCGATTTTTTTCTCTTCGGCACGACTGCGCTCCTTGAGGTCACGGTTGTACGAAACATGCACGCCAGGCAAAATATTCGCCAACGCTCGAAACTCTAATTGCATTACCGTGCCGTCCTTGCACAGCGTGGGATACTCACCACTAGTCGAGCCCTTGGCGAGAAACTCCTCCCACATCATCGAACCGTTTTGTCGAAATGGCTCCGCCGTGAGATCCCACACGCTCAACTGCATTAACTCATCGCGGGTATAACCGAGCAGGTCACAAGCCGCAGAATTAGCATCGATGTAGCGACCATCATCATTCGCCACCAGGACCGCGTCGAATGAACTGTCGAAGAGCGCTTGGAGGAAGCGACGCCTCTCGTCAAGCGCGTTATCTTTAAGCTGCCGCCCGTTATTCTCCGGTTCAGTGATTTGAGTCTGAGTGCTCATTGGT
>JANMVC010000510.1:0-2276 GCA_031392315.1 Pyrinomonadaceae bacterium
GTCTTAAAACTCCAGATCAGGCTGCCGTCATTTTTGTTCAGACAATAAAGATTGCCATCCGCGGAGCCGAAGTGGACGCGCTCCTCGCCGACGGAAGGCTGTCCGGGCCAACTCGTTCCGCCCCAGGGATCCTTGTGCAGACGGCCCGAAGTTGACTTCGTCTCGAATTCCCACAGGACTTCGCTGGGTCGATCTGACCAAGGGCCGGTGCCATAAAAGGTTCGCGAATTATTGCCTAGCCAGGTCGGCACGCTGGTGGGCAGCGTGGGCCGCTCGACTTTAGTTTCCGCGACAGTTTCTTTGGCGTGATTGCTGCCGCAGCCGGCGAGCACGGAAGCAAGCGCTAACGGAAGAATCGCGCTTAAGAACAAGCGCGGACGACAGAACTTTTCTAAAGGGAATTTCATCGGGGGATCTATAACGCAAACTGTTAGTTTGCGCTTTCCTGCGCACGGTACGCAAACTAACAGTTTGCGTTACAAGCATTACGAAGCCAACCAAGTGCCCGCATAAATTACTTCAGCCGAGCCGGTTATGACAACTTCACCGTCGTCGCGCCACTGAATTTTCGCTTCGCCGCCCTGCATCAACACCTTTACCAGTCGTTCGGTTTTCCCGTTGACCATGGACGCGACAGCGGCGGCGCACGAGCAGGTGCCTGAGGCCTCAGTCTCGCCGACGCCGCGCTCCCAAATCCGCAGGCTGATTGTATTGCGGTCGTCTACCCGAACAAAGACTACGTTGGTGCGGTCGGGAAACTGACGATGTCGCTCGATGGATTTGCCAATCGTGCGCCAGTCGAGCGCGTCGAAATCGTCGACGAAGATGCAGCAGTTTGGATTTCCCATTTGCAAGGCCGTGACCTTAAACGTTTGGTCATCAACCGGCAGTTCATAGTCAATAACTCTTTCTAACGCGGGCTCGGTCAGCATGGGGATTGAAGGCGAGTCAAACTTCGGTTGGCCCAGCTCTGAATCAAAGACGTAGCTGCCATCTCGGGGACTATCCAACAACGTGTAGAGTTTGATGCCGGAGCGTGTGCTCAACCGAAGCTTACGTCCGCCCCAAAGTTTTTGATAGTAAAGATACGAAGCGGCACAGCGCGTACCGTTGCCGGATAAGCCAGCCTCGCTGCCGTCGGGATTGAAGATGCGCACGTGAAAATCAGCCGCATCATTTTCCGCGGGACTGACCACCGCGATACCGTCTGCGCCGGCGCCGTAGTGGCGATTGCAAATCCGACGCGCAAACTCGCCCAGCTTAGCGGCTTCGGCGGCGGGCGCGACTTGATCGAGATCTTTCTGCTCGATAACGATGTAGTCGTTACCGAAGCCATGAAATTTGATAAAGCGTGGAGCCATTGGTTTTTTGAAATAGAAAGTTTCAGTCTGAGTACAGGTGTTTAGAGTCCAGCCTTTAAGCTGCTTCTTGAAGAAAGACATGCTAAAGCTTGGACTCTGAACTCCTGTATCGGAGCGCTATGTCTTTCCCATGAAGGACGCCAGCAGTATCGTAATCGGATCGATGCAAACAGATGGCGGGTCCGTCGACCCCGGATAATTATTTACCATGATGGAAAACACCAGCCGTTCGCCTGACGCGCTGGTGACGTAACCCGAAAGGCTCGAAGCGGCACTCAACGTGCCGGTCTTGGCGCGAACATTATTTTCCGCCGCGGTTCCTTTCATGCGATTCCTCAATGTGCCATCTACTCCAGCGATGGGTAACGCTTCGCGAAACGCGGCGGCGTAACGATGCTGATGCATGTAGATTAGCATCTGGAGAGTTGCTTCGGCGGTGATCATGTCGTTGCGCGAAAGGCCGGAGCCGTCAGTCAGCGATAGCGACGAAGGATCGACGCCAGCTTCTTTCAGAAATGTTCTAACCACTTCGATCCCGCGCTCTTCGCTGGTGCGCGGTTGAGTTGGCGCCGGCGCGGCCGGCAACTCGCCGAGCGTGCGCAGGATCAATTCCGTGTAGAGGTTCTGGCTGGGCTTCAGAGTCTGCGCGGCAATCTGGCTAAACGCGACCGACTCCCTGCGAGCGATCTCAATCGGCTGAGAATTTCCGTTCAACGCCACGTTAGGCGCGGCGTTCATCGGGCGAAAGAGACTGCCGCCGGAATACGAGTCAACCGTTCGCGTCTTCCCTTTAATCGTCACGCCCTGCTGCGCGAGCGACGCCCGCAACAGATAGGCAAACAACAGTCCCGGCCGCGAAATGGCCATGCGTCCGGTGTAGCCACGGTCGTCGAGCGCAATTGCACCGCTAAACTC
>JANMVC010000576.1:0-6586 GCA_031392315.1 Pyrinomonadaceae bacterium
GTTTGACGACGGGAGCGAGTGGCAGCCGCTGCAACTCAACTTGCCCGTCGTTCCAATCACCGATCTGGCGATCCACAAACGCGAGCGAGACCTGGTGGCTGCAACGCAAGGCCGGTCTTTTTGGGTGCTGGACGATTTGACCTTGCTTCACCAAATGAAGGACGCGGGCCGCGACGCCGGGTCAGCGACTGTTCTTTTCAAACCCGAGGACACTTATCGAATGCAGGGCGGTGGCGGATTTCCATTACCCGCGACCGCAACCGTCGGAAAAAATCCGCCAAACGGCGCGGTGATTTACTACGCCTTGAAGACCAAACCCACCAGCGATGTCGTTTTGGAGTTTCTCGATGCGAGCGGAAAGTCGATTCAAAAGTTTACCGCGAAAGCGCCGCGGCCACCGGCGTCAGCGTCTGCTCTCGCAAGCACCACGGCGCCGGTTCCAGGCGCATCTCCGTCGCTGTTACCAGATGCGGCTGCCGTCGCGCCATCTGACGAATCTGCGGCTACCGGTGAGGAAGGAGAGTCTTTTGGTCGAGCTGGGCAACCGCGTCTAACTGCCGATGTTGGGCTGAATCGATTTGTTTGGGACTTGCGCCATGCCGACTCAGTTCGGTTCCCTGGGATGATCTTGTGGGCCGGCAACATGCGCGGTCCACGCGTTGCGCCCGGCATGTATCAAGTTAAGCTGACGGTCGACGGCAAGACGCTAAGCCAGAACCTTGAAGTGAAATCTGATCCTCGGCTGTCGATTCCTGCTGCCGACTATGCGAAACAACTCGAGTTTGGTTTGAAGATCCGCGACAAGGTGACGGAAACACACAACGCGATCATTCAGATTCGCGAAGTGCGGAAACAGGTGGATGATCTCCTGAAGCGCATTGCGGGCCAGCCCAGTGGCAAGGCCATTAGCGATGGAGCTTCGACACTGAAGAAAAATCTTACGGAGGTTGAGGAGAGCCTTTACCAGACCAAGAATCAAAGCAGTCAGGATCCCTTAAATTTCCCGATTCGCCTGAATAACAAGCTGGCCGCGTTGGCGGGAGTGGTGGCGAGTTCCGAAGCGGCGCCGACAGATCAGTCATACGCCGTTTACGATGAACTAGCAGTTCAGATAGAGGCGCAGTTGGCCAGGCTGGCGCAAATCATCAAAACCGACGTGCCGGCATTTAACCAGCTCGTGCGCGATCAAAATATTCCCGCGATCACGCTGAAACCGCTTGCGACGGAAGCGCTACCCCCGCGGTAAAAGTGACCGCGCGCGTCTTCGGATGGGCAGGTCTGCCCAATCGCACCGAGGATAGCTACTTGCCCGACCTATCGGCGAGGTGTAATCTCTTAACACCCCCGCAATAGCTTTCGTTGGTTGCATCAATTGGCTCTCCCAGTTTTTTGCGCCCTTTTGGACACAATGACGCCGCCGCCGCTACAGCAAGACGGCCGGTCATTATGGATTCATGATCGCGCTTCCGCATGATGGCAAGGTAACCTTTGTAGGTCGGCCAGGATGCTGAGAACTTTAACGAGGACACTACGATGAAAAAAATAATTCTAGCTTTCTTGATTACGCTGGCGGCCGTCTCGGTGGCCGCAGCCGACACGATCTATTTGCGCAACGGAACGGCAGTGCGCGGGACGGTGCTCGGCTATATCAACGGTCGCTTCGCCGTGCGTCTGACTACCAACGCCACCTTGCCTGTCAGCTCGGCGAATAATCGCAATCAGACTGGGGCGGCGGCGACCACGCGGACGGTCAGCGCCGGCGAAGTGATCTTCCTACGGCCGCGTGAGATTGACCGCATTGAGATCGAGGGACGTTCGCTTGACGAGGCGCGGTATCAGACACGTACGGTCGATGTCTCGCTCAGTTCAAGTTGGATCGATAGCGGAGTCGATTTGCGGCGCAGCGAACGAGTCAAGATTGATGCGACCGGGACCATCTATGCCGGCCGCACGCGTATCACTCCAGCGGGGCTGACCACTACTGATCCAAACGCTCCCTTGCCGCGCGCTCCCGAAGGGGCGCTAATTGGCGTGGTCGGCAACGACAACGATTCGCCGATCATTCAGATTGGCGCCGGAAGTGAATTCACGGCGGATCGCGACGGCCGCCTCTATCTGACTATCAATCGGGGTTCATACACGGATGCGCGCGGCGCCTACAGCGTACGCGTTAGTAAGGAACTGGATCTCACGGCGATGGCCAGAACAGCGGATGACAGAAATGAAACGTATGATCCGTTTGGCATCCCGGGAGAAACAACCACCGGCCAGGGCCGTTCACGACAGGGTGGCGGAGTTTTCAATCCCAACCGCGATAGAGCTTCTCGAATTCGAACGCTAGAGCGGGTCGTTGAGGTTCAGGGCAACGCGACACGGGGAGTGGACTCCGGCATCGATTTGCGATCGGGCGATTCGGTGACGATTACCGCGACGGGGAACGTGACGGCCGGCAGACGAGCCGGCGTGGTCTCGCCAGACGGTGGTCGCGCCAGTGCCGGCGCGGTCTTCGGTGCTTCAACCTATCCGGTGCCCACGGCGGGCGTAGGTGCGCTGGTAGGAATTATTCTCCAGTCAAATGGACAATCAACCCAGCCCTTCCTGATTGGTAGTCAACAGACCTTTACCGTGCCGGTTGACGGCAGGCTGTTTCTCGTTGTAAACGACGACAACTACTCGGATAACAGCGGCAGCTTTAGCGCCCGAGTTATCTACCCTGACAATCGCTAGAAAGTAGGACAGACATTCCAGTCTGTACTCGCTTTTTGCGTCTCGACCAGGACAGGCAGGAATGCCTGTCCTACCCCTCTCTCCCTAAATTAGCCAGCCAAAAGGTTTTTGGTGACGGGCCAGTATGAGCGTGATAAGATTCCCGCCATTATGCGTGGTGATGTAATCATTATTCGACTCATTTTTACTGCGTTCCTGATTGCTGCTGGTTACTTCCTCAAACCGGTGGGCGAACCGTGGTTTTCGGCAGGCCTCGGTGGTCTCATCGCAGTTTGCATAATTCTTTTCGAGCTAAGAATCCGGCGAGCCACTCTGAAGACCCTCATTGGCGCCGCCGTGGGTTCGATTTTGGGAATCATCGGTGCCTTCCTGATCGGGCTTTTAATCAGCCGCCAGCAGAGTTCGGCCGTGCCGCCGGAAGTTAAGACATTCGTTACGTTGGCGCTGACCTTTTTCATGGCGTATGTCGGACTGATGGTGGGAGCGGCGAAGGGCGACTACCTGGAACTTTCAGCGTTGGGCGGAATACTGTCCGACAAAGCTACTCGCCGTGACCTGAAGGTCCTCGACACGTCGGTAATTATCGACGGGCGCATCGCCGATGTAGCTGAGACGGGCTTTCTCACGGGCACGCTGATCATTCCGCAATTCATTCTGCGTGAGCTACAGCAGGTGGCCGACTCGCCCGACTCGTCGAAACGCCAGCGCGGGCGGCGCGGGCTCGACATGCTGCATCGCCTACAGAACAACAGTTCACTGGACATTCAAATTGTCGAGACGGATTTTCCGGCGGTGAAGGAAGTGGACTTGAAACTGATCGAGCTCGGCAAACAACTAAACGCCGTGATCGTTACCAACGATTTCAATCTCAACAAAGTGTCGCAAGTGCGCGGTGTTGACGTGCTGAACATCAATGAGCTGGCCAATGCGCTGAAGCCGGTGGTCCTGCCAGGCGAAGCGATGCGGGTGTTCATCCTGAAGGAAGGCAAGGAATACAATCAGGGCGTTGCTTATCTTGACGATGGCACAATGGTTGTCGTCGATAATGCCCGCCGCCTCATCGGCAAGAATACCGACATCGCAGTGACGAGTGTGCTGCAAACCACGGCCGGTAAAATGATCTTTGGCCGTCTTTGGGAAGAGCGAGATGTCGGCGCAAACACCGGCGAACATCGCATGAACGGCACCACCCGACGCCCTTCGCGAGAAACCCGAACTGGGCCAGTGCCTGTGCGCATCACCGACACCGAGCCGATTGCTGAACTGTAGGACGACGGATGACGGACGACCGTTGACCGTTGACCGTTGACCGTTCCACTCTGAATCTTCCCAGAGCCATGTTTAGCACCCGTCGTCGGTCATCGGTCGTCAGTCATCCGTCGTCAGTCCACCCTATGAATGTCGCAATCATTGCCGCCGCCGGACAAGGGACGCGGATGGCGAGCAAGCGGCCCAAGCAGTTTCTGGAGTTGGCCGGAACTCCGATCATTTTCCACACACTTAAGGCCTTCGAGCAGTGTGACGCGATTCAGGAAATCATCGTAGTCATGCGGGCGGAGGACTCCGCGCACTTTCTCTCAATCGCTCAAAAGCAAAATCTGCGGAAGCTTGCCAGGGTTGTCCCTGGGGGCGCCACGCGGGCGGAGTCGGTGCTTCGCGGGCTGCAAGCGGTACGAGAGGCCACCGCGGAAATAGTGGCAGTGCACGATGGCGTGCGCCCCTTCGTGACAGCTGATGAAATTGCGCGCACGGTTGAGGCAGCCAGTCAGAATGGCGCCGCGATTCTCGTTTCCGCGCCAGTGGACACCGTGAAAGAAGTCCGCGATGGAGCGGTTGTGCAAACATTGAATCGCGCCGGATTGCGCAACGCGCTGACACCGCAGTGCTTTACCTATAAACTACTCCGGCGCGCTTACGAGTCGGCAGATGTTCTTGATCCAACATTGACGGACGAGAGTTCGCTGGTTGAACGCATTGGAGCCAGGATTGTCACGGTTGAAGGAAGCTCGCAGAATATCAAGATTACGAGGCCAGAAGATCTTGCGATTGGGGAAGCAATACTGAAAGCAAGTGGGCAGTGAAGCAAAGTGGCCAGTCAAAACTAAGCCTTAACGATGGGAGCCGTCAAAAAATGATTACTAAAAGACCTTCATCTGCCCACTGCCTACTGCCCACTAACTGATTTTTTATGTTTCGCATTGGCATCGGAAACGACATACACAAGCTGGTTGAAGGACGACCGCTGATGTTGGGTGGCGTTCATGTGGCCGCTGACCGTGGCGGCGTTGGTCACTCGGATGCTGACGTTCTGCTGCACGCAATCGCCGACGCGATTTTGGGAGCCCTGTGCGAAGGTGACATTGGTGTGCATTTTCCCGACACAGATGCGCAATGGAAAGACGCGAATAGTTTGCAGTTGCTTTCGCGGGTGGCCTGGCTGGCCCATGAGCGGGGTCTTCACGTGGTAAACGTGGACGCCACCATCATGCTGGAAACGCCGAAGCTGCGTTCGTATGTGTTTTCCATGCGAGAGTATATTGCTGAGGCGCTTAGTGTTGAAGCTTCGTGCGTCAGCGTGAAGGCGAAAACGGCGGAAGGACTTGACGCAGTGGGCCAGGGACTTGCCGTGGCGGCCCAGGCCGTGGTTCTGCTTGAGTCGTAATCTATGCAACGCAAACTGTTAGTTTGCGTTACAACGGGGACTCTCAACCTGAGTGACATCGACATCGTAGCGTCCGCAAACTGACAGTTTGCGTTACAACGGGGACTCTCAACCTGAGTGACATCGACATCGTAGCGTCCGCAAACTAACAGTTTGCGTTACACCGGAAGAGGAATGATTTGAGGCCGCAAGACGTAATCCGAAAAAAGCGCGATGGCGAACACCTCTCCCGCGAGGAGATCGGCTTTTTCATCGAAGGCGTGACGCGCGGCACTATTGCTGACTATCAGATCAGCGCGCTGCTCATGGCGATCTATCTGAACGGCATGAACGATGCCGAACAGGGAATCCTCACCGAGGCCATGTTGAATTCGGGAAACATTCTCGACTTTTCACATATCGACAAACCAAAGGCCGACAAGCATTCGACGGGTGGCGTGGGCGACAAGACGTCGCTTTTGATCGCGCCGATGGTGGCCGCCTGCGGAGTTTGCGTGCCGATGATCTCCGGTCGGGGCCTGGGCCATACCGGAGGCACGCTCGATAAACTCGAAACTATTCCAGGTTATCGAGTGGATCTGAGCGCAACGGAGTTTGAAGAGGTACTCCAGTCCGTGGGCTATGCGATGTCCGGGCAGACGGCGGAACTGGCGCCGGCAGATAAGAAAATGTACGCGTTGCGCGATGCGACCTCGACCGTCGAGGCGATTCCGCTGATTGTGGCGTCGATAATCTCAAAAAAAGGCGCGGCCGGTTTGGATGCGATGGTCATCGACGTGAAGGTTGGCTCCGGCGCGTTTATGCGGCAGGAGGCGCGCGCGGAAACACTCGCGCATGCGTTGGTGAGAACGGGAAACGCGCTGGGCATTCGCACCCGCGCACTGTTGACGGACATGAACCAACCGCTGGGCCAGGCGGTGGGCAACTCGCTGGAAGTTAAGGAATGCATCCAACTCCTTCGCGGCGAAGGCGAGCCGGGCGCGCAACCGGTGATGGAGCTTTCGCTCGAGCTGTCGGCGCACATGCTGGTGCTGGCCCACGTGGACAAGTCTTTGACCGCAGCCCACGAGCGTTTACAAAAAATCGTCAGCTCCGGCGAGGCGCTGGATTGTTTCCGCAGAAACATCGAGGCGCAGGGCGGAGACCCGCGAGTGTGTGACGACCCTGATAAAATTCTTCCTTTGGTGACGGAAACGT
>JANMVC010000629.1:0-2683 GCA_031392315.1 Pyrinomonadaceae bacterium
CCTGATGGAAGTGGGCCTCGATCGCCTTGGCCAGATCGTAGCGGTTGCTCGCGTGAGCGTTTACCATAATCGCGTTTGCGAGCGCCTCTATTCTCGGGTCGATCGCTTTCGGCAGGTCAACATAGCGACCAAATGTTAAGGGGTCGCGTTGCGAGTCGGCGCGGAGCAGGCGCACATCGGGTTGCGTCATGTCCGACAGTGCCGTGTACATTGTGCGCCCGGATTGGCGGCGGGCCACCTGCACGGAACCTTCGTCGTCAACCCGCAGTTTCGCAAAGTCTCCCTGAATCGCGACGGGGCGGGACGCAGCGAAGAGTGCCGGCGAATCAATTGGCTCCAGAAAAACTGTCTGACTGGTCAGACGGTTCAAAGCTACGGTTGTGCCAAGCCTGAAGAAACCTGGCCCATCGAATACCTTCTCGCTGCGTCGCACGGTCGCGGATTTTTTCCAACCGCGTCCGGTAAATTCATCCAGGGCCACGCCGCGCCATCTGATATCGAGATTCGGTGTCGGGTCTTCAATCCGGACGTGCATCACCACTGCATCGTCTCGCTTGAGGTTGCCAATCTCTCCGAGCATCACGCTTTCCGAGAACCCGGTAAAATTCGACAACGCCGCGCCCGACCGACTAAACGCTGCCCCACTGGAGCGCGGCGCCACCAGGAACAGAGGCAGCGCCAAAACAAAGATGAGCAGAAACAGGAACACTGCCACGAAAGGAAGCCGTCCAGTCTCGACGTTGACCCTGGTGCCTGTGCGTTCCTGGCTTGCGGCGTTTCGGAAGATCCGTGAATCCGGCGGCACCAGAAGATGTGTCTCAGCCAGCGGTATCGCGCGCCGGGATTTCTGAATCTCGAAAGAAATAATTGTGGAGAGACCGCAGAGTAGATAAAGGGTTAGGGTGCCCAGGAAAACCGGGCTAAAGCTCAGGCCCGCAGCCAGCAAGACCTCGAAGAAGGAAATCAGATACAGGAATACCCAGTCGCGATCTTTCTTCACCTGCAGCAGCTTGACCGCGGAAAGAAAAACTATCAGATGCGCGAGTGCTGTTACGCCCAGTCTTCCCTCCGGTTCACCGACCGCCTTCTGGTAATTCCAGTCAAGGACGAAGAGCGGCACGGAAAGCAGGACGATGACCAGGCCCACGCGTTCGGAGAGTTGCCACCTCGTACCTTCCCACGTCCACGCCAGCACCATCACAATCGCAAACACGGCGGCCAAGGCGACATG
The DNA here is from genome assembly GCA_031392315.1 of Pyrinomonadaceae bacterium. Taxonomy (GTDB): domain Bacteria; phylum Acidobacteriota; class Blastocatellia; order Pyrinomonadales; family Pyrinomonadaceae; genus PSRF01. Next base: position 1,232 of record JANMVC010000629.1, read on the forward strand.
TAGCCCGCCGGCCAGGACCAGCGCGAGCGTCGCGCAGGCGATCATGGCGTAAGAGGAAGCTCGGAAGTAGTTACTGAAGTCCATTTTTCATGCCGGAACCGGAAAGCCCTAGATTACCACCGCCCGCCGCAGAACCGGGAGCGCCCGCCCTTCGTCAGTATGGAATATGTTGACTATGAGCCACTACTTAGGATAAAAGCAGCCCGCCGCAAGTTCCAACAATTTCCCCTAAAGGAGTACTGAGATGATCAAAGGAATGTTTTTAGCGCTCTTCATTGTTTGCGTCGGTTCGACCGCGATGGCGCAGGATCCGGTCAAAGTTAGTTCGAATCATTACAAGGTAGAGTTTGAAAACTCCCAGGTTCGCGTGCTGCGCGTCAAGGTGGGCGCGGGTGAAAAATCGATCATGCACCGGCATCCGAACGCAGTGGCGATCTTTGTAACTGATCTCAACGGGAAGTTTACTTTTCCTGGTGGGAAAACTCAGGACGTCACTCGAAAAGCCGGCGACGTGATGTGGACGCCGGCCGTTACTCATCAGCCTGAAAACACCGGTGCCCAGCCAATGGAAGTCATTCTCGTCGAACTGAAGGGCAAGCGAGTCGGAAGAAGAACGCACCACAAGCGCTAGCAGGCTGATAGAAGACTAGTAATTGGCCACGGAGGCACGGAGACACAGAGGATGATGAACGGAGATAGGAACGTATTCTGATTATTTCTAAGCAGCGTTCTCTCTCTGACTCTGTGCCTCCGCGGCTTCATTTGCTTTCAGCAACTTGCTAGTCCACGCATGAACACTCCGGTTTCCGGTCTCAACAACACAAGCAAATGACGCAAACCCCGGAAGCGAGAACGAGACTTGATCCGTGGAAGGTGGCCGAGCTTCCGACTGCGCCCAGACCACGTGGTCTCGGCTGGTTTAGTGCGGTTGGCCCGGGCGTGATTGTGCTGGGCGCCTCGATAGGAAGCGGTGAGTTCCTGCTTGGACCTGCGGCGTTCGTGAAGTACGGGCTCTCATTGCTTTGGATAGTCGGCGTGGCCGCAACGTTACAGACGTTACTTAACGTCGAGTTGATGCGCTACACGATGGCCACCGGTGAGCCCGTCTTCACCGGCTTCATGCGGACGCCTCCGCATCCCACCTTCTGGGCCTGGTTCTACTCGATACTCTACTTCATGCAGCTAGGCTGGCCGGGATGGGCGGGTGCAGCCGCAGGGGCCGTCTTCTTCCTTTTCGCGAAACGGCTGCCCGGTGCCGCAGATGCCGATCTGATTTATGGCATTGGCGTCGGCCTGCTCTTCCATACAGTTACCCGCGCAGTACGACCTATCCTGATTCTTCAATTGCTACGATTTCGCGGGTGGCCGATAATAGCGCGGGCAAAAGACAACTAGGAGGCCAGACTATTGGCAAAACATTATGGCAAATGGAAAGTAGTTGGCGAACTTGGT
>JANMVC010000654.1:0-12005 GCA_031392315.1 Pyrinomonadaceae bacterium
GGGATTAAAAATGCTGATCAGCAAGTCGTAACTCAATTCGGCGTCGAGCTTCACGCCGCCGTCAATGATGTTCTTCAGGCCGACGTTGCGCTCGATCACGATCAGTGCGCCGGTCTTGGTGGATGAGAGCGTCGTCGCCGCCAAAACCACTTCGTCGTAAACGCCCTCGCCAAACTGTCCCTGTTGGCGGCGCGCAAAGGGCATGCTGAAGCGATTGCCAAAAGTGATCAATGCCTGCCTGATTTCAGATTGGAAGAGGACGATGATCGCGACGCCGATGTAGAGCAGAGCACCGCGCAGGATGAAGGCCAGCGTTCCCAGATCTTGTTGGACGGCGAGCCAGTAGAGGAGGGCAAAAGCGCCGATGGCGGCGGCCATGGGAGCGGCGCGAGTTCCGCGCACAAGCTTCAAAACTGCATACACAAGCAAGAAGACAAGGACCACGTCCGCGATGTTACGCGGCTCACCGAGTCGTCCCAGATATTCCGTGTATGGCAGTTGTAGCAACATCTCTTGTGATTAAACCGGGGCCTGTCGATCTGCGTCTTAGAAGTAACAATTTAGTTTCCCCAAACCCCATTGTCGGCTAACCCATGTGCTCCGGAACAGCTTCGCTATGAGCGCTCTGGCTCTGTCGCGCCACCTCCATGAAAACCATTTCCACCTTTGGCTCTGCGCGCTTGATCAAGGCGTCGACCTCTTCAGTAGTCGTCACTATGTCGCCAGTTACCAGATCGTCTCTCAAGTTTACATGGGCATTGATCAGAATCTGCTTCGGCCCCAAATGCATGGTGAGCAACTCAACTACCTTCACCACGTTTGGATGGCCTTCAATCGCGGCACGAATTGCTTGCACGCTTTTCTTGGTTGCGGCCTCGCCGAGCAGTAAGCCTCGCGAGATGCGCGCGAGTACAAATGCCACGACGGCCAGGACCACGCCGATTAGAATCGAAGCGACGCCGTCCCAGTAAGCGCCACCGCCCGGACCAGCGTGGTGCTCAGTCAGATAAATACCGGCGGCGGCAATCACGATGCCGAGCAGCGCCGCCGAATCTTCAAACAGCACTGTCTTCGCGGTCGGGTCCTTCGACTCCCGAAGATATGTAAAGAACGTCTGCCCTTCGTGATGGGCCTCTTTGATTTCCTGATAAAGAGCCAGCGCAATTGAGCCAGCTTCCAGGACAAACGAGATACCAAGGATCCAGTAAGCCCACTTCAGATTCTCCGGCGCATGCGGGTGGCGAAGTTTGGCGATGCCTTCATAAATCGCGTAAGTGGCACCAACACCGAAGATGAAAATCGCGGCGATAAACGACCAGAAGAAGCGTTCCTTGCCATAACCGAAAGGATGTTTCTCGGAAGCGGGACGTTTGTAGAACCTGAGTCCCAACAGGAGAAACACCTGATTCGTGGTGTCGGCAAAGGAGTGCAATGCCTCCGCCATCATTCCGGAAGAGCCGGTAATGACGGCGCCACCGAACTTCAGGATCGTGATCAGTCCATTGGCAAAGAGCGCCCCGAGTACCGCCAGCATGTAGAGATTCCTTCAGCTTGCAAATGATTGGTCCGCAAGGATTATCGCGGAAAAGGGAGACTGTGGCAATGCTGATGGGTGAGAGGGTAACGCTATTACCCGTACGACAACTCGGGCACGGCCCATCACAAGTTTGTTAGGGACACGCAACGAGCCTGCGGAGCAGGCGAAAGCATAAAGCCCAGGGTGGAGCGAAGCGGAACCCTGGGTAACGCATAAGTAACCTCTTCGAGCCCGTGGAACGGGCGACAGCTCCACGTCTAGAAACCGCTGTCGCCCGCTTACGCGGGCTCGGAAAATATTTGCTAATTGACCCAGGGTTCCGCTTCGCTCCACCCTGGGCGTTATGCTTGCGCCTGCTCCGCAGGCTAGTTGGATGTTCAGTCTGATTCGCTCTTCGATGTGCGGTTAGACTCGGAGAGATTATCTTGAGCGGATTTTCTTTTTCGAGCTGCGCGTGATCTTTCCGCTCGCCAAGAATCCGACCAGGACACCTTTGGGATCTACCACCGCAATCGCGCCAACGCCATTTGCTTTCATCAACTCCTGCGCGGAATCCAAGGTCGTCGTGGGCCCAACAAAAAATGCGGGAACGATCGGGCGCATTACCGTCTGCACCAACGTCTGAGGCCAGCGCTCGCGCGGCAGCGACTTCAAATCCTCAAGCGCCAGAATTCCGTGGAGCCGTCCCTTCAACGCCACCGGAAAACTCGTCTGCCGGTGCATCGGCAGGATGTCGTCCACAAATCTGCTGACCGGCAAACTGGGCTCAACTGCAAACGGTGGCGACATACCGTCAGCGACCGTCAACAACTTTGCTTGTTGCGCACCCCTAACGACCTTCGTTGCGGTGTCGAGCAAAAACAGTCCCACGAGGATCGACCAGCCGCCCATGAAGTAAGGCTCGGTAACTCTCCAGTTGGGCGCGATCATGATGTAAATGCCAAACAGGATCAGGACCGCTCCGATTAGGATGCCGCAAATTCCTGCCTTGCGCGTGGCGTCCTGCATGTTGTTGCTCGACCGCCAGAGGATCGCGCGCAGCACGCGGCCGCCGTCGAGCGGATAACCCGGAAATAGATTGAAGAGCGCCAGCAGAAGATTTCCTGACGCAATCAGAAAGAAAACTATATACGTTGCCTGGTAGTTTCCGACGGCCGCGATCTTGGCAGCAACGAACGCGAGGATGGCAAACAAAAAACTGGCGGCTGGACCAGCGACGGCGATGCGAAACTCCGCGCGCGGATTTTGAGGTTCATTCTTGAGACGAGCCAGACCGCCAAAAGGATGAAGCACGATCTCTTCGATGTCGATGCCCTCCGCGCGGGCCATCAAGGCGTGCGAAAGCTCGTGCCCAAAAACGGAAATGAAAAGTCCGGCGGTCGTGATGAAGCCGAGAGTCCAGGCTGTGAGAGGGGCGAGCGGCGCCACGCCGACATTGCCCAGTTGCAAAACGTGGCTCTGCAAATTGCCGGCGATTAACCAGACGCTCAACGCCACCACCGCAAACCAGCGATAGTCTATGCGAACAGGAATGCCATAGACGCGCGCGATGGTCAGTTGGCGTTTGAAAAACTCAGGAACGCGCATAGCGAGTTTCGAAGACGCAGCGATTCATGGTTAGGCTTACTTGTTCGGGCAAAACAAACCGCAAAGAGCGCAAAGGGTTCGCAAAGAAACGCAAAGAGGCCTGGGATGTCGCCGCAGTTGAGTGAGTGCAAGTTAAAGCGCGCCGCTAGCCCGTTGCCAATCAACTTCCCAAAGAACAACCGGCTGCTCGCGGTTCTTAACTGCGATGGGATCGCGCGACTTCAGTTTGTAACGGCTACGCGCGGCTTTGGCCGTGGCATCGCTAAGCAGAATCTCCCCGCCCTTCGCGTTTGATTCCAGCCGCGAAGCAGTGTTAACCGAGTCGCCAATCGCGGTGTACTCCGAACGGCGTTCGGAGCCGATGTAACCGACAGTCACTTCGCCCGTATGCAACCCGATGCCAACTCCGATTTCCGGCAGACCTTCCTGCAGCAACTCCTGATTGATGCCAAGAATCCTGCGCTGCATGGCTACTGCCGTGTTTAGCGCATTCGAGGCGTCTTCGGGAGTAGTGGTGGGCGCGCCGAAGAGAGCCATCAATCCGTCGCCGAGGTATTTATCGAGCGTTCCGCCATGGGCAAAGATAATGTCAGTCATCGCTGAGAAATATCGGTTGAGGAGTCCGACGATTTTCTCCGGCGGCGCGTGCTCGGAGATGGTAGTGAACCCGCGAATGTCGGCAAACAGAATCGTAATTGTCTGGTTAACTCCGCCGAGCTTAAACGACTCGGGATTCTCGAGCATCTGCTTCACTACATACTCGGGCAAGAACCGGCTGTAGTTTGCGCGGGCCACTTCCTCGCGAGCCAGTCGCTCATGCGCGCGCGCGTTTTCAACTGCGATTGCAGTTTGCGCAGCGACGGCGCTGATTAACTCGAGGTCGTCGGGCTTGAAGGCAGCAAACGGATCGAGGCGGTCTGCGTAAATAGCGCCGTGAACGCGCGACTCGCCAACCAGCGGCGCACAGATGGTTGAGCGCACGCCTTGAGAGACAATCGAATCGACACCGGCAAACTGCTCATCAGAAGCAGCATCCTGCGAAAGCAAGGCGACGCGATCCTTCATAACCTTCCGCGTAATGGTGCGGCCAATCGAGAGCTTGCGCGCATGGTTGTTAAGACTTTCATCGCGCGCGCGCATGGCGATGGGGTTGAGCACCACGTCTTCAGGATTGCCTTTGCCGTCGCCTTCCGCCAACAGGGCCACGACCCGATCCGCCGGCGTTGATCGAAATATGACATCAGTGGCTTTGGCAAAAATCGCTTCCAGATCAAAAACCGACCCCAGCGTCTTGCTCATTTCATAAAGCGCGCTAAGGATGTTTGCCTTTCGCTGGAGGGCCTCCAGCACCTTGTCGCGCGACGGAGATGTGGTTGGGGCCTCGGCTGACTTCGCCGCCAGGACCGTCGACATCACATCGTTGGCCGAAACCACGAGTTGGGTGTGACCGAGCGGCCGGTCGTCGTAGCGCACGTCGGTCGTGCGTTCTTCGTCGCGCTGATCGAGGCGGAGCGTGCTCGCGCCGATGGTAATGCGATCGCCGTTCTTAAGGCGGTATTCGGATTGCGCACTGCCGTTAACGAAAACCTTATTGGCGCTGCGGCGGAGTTGTCCGTTGATTATCGCGCCGTCAACGAGCATGAAGGTTCCGTCTTCGGAGGGTTTGATGTGAGCGTGATAACGAGAGGCGCGCGGATCGTCGAGCACCACGGCATTGTCGGGCGCGCGTCCGATGGTGCAGATCGTGTCGGGCGGAAAGTCGTACTGCCATTGACGGCCGCTGGCATCAGTGATCTTTAAGAACGCCATAACGAATGATCCGGATAAAGTAGCGCGAAGTTCCACCTTTGGAGAACGACAAAGGCCATCACTGCTTGCGTCAAACAGTTCTTGTCGATCCTAACAGCATGGTTTGGCGGTGACAACTGAATACGTTTGCGGACCGTCGCCACTTTGAATACTAAACCGAGACAACAGCCACCAATTCCAGTATTATTCTCATCGACCCACTCGCTCTCCTCGGATTTTGATTATGATTACTCCCACTCGCTGCCTGATCGCTTTGCTCCTCTTTTTCGGCTGCGCGACACTCCGTACCGAAGTCGTCTCACAAACCAAACCGCCCAGGAAGGCTCCGACGGGAAGTGTTTCCGGCCGGATTACCCTGCAAGGAAAAGGCAAAGCCGGAATTGTGGTCGGACTAAGCAAAGAGCAGAGTGGGCCGCAAGGCGGACCAGTCCTGAAATCCACCAGCGATGCAGATGGCAACTATCGCATCAGCGATATCCCGGCCGGGTTTTACCGGGTGGTGCCGATGGCCCCGGATTACGTCGTGCCTGAAGTTAACCTGAGTTCCTTTGGTGCGCGCGGCAAAGCGCTGCATTTGGCGGAGGGCGAAACGGTCGATGACATCGATTTTTCGATGGCTCGCGGGGCAGTAATTACTGGCAAGGTTATTTACGCTGACGGACGGCCGGTGGTCGAAGAACGCGTCTTGGCAACATCAGTCAGGCAGGTAGCGACCGGCGGGCCAGTGTTCTTTCAAGTATTGCCATTTCAAACGGACGACCGCGGCGTCTATCGAATTTTTGGCCTGGCCGCCGGGCAGTACAAGGTGTCAGTAGGCCAGCAAGCGGAAGGTTCGTTTCCTGCACAAAATCGTGGACGTCCAGTCTTCGAGCGCGTTTTCTATCCCGACGCCAGCGATGATAACGAAGCGAAGATCATCGAGCTCAGTGAAGGCGATGAAGCAAAGAACATAGACATCACTGTCGGCAGGAATCTTCGCGGGTTCACGGCTTCCGGACTAATCGTTGACGGCGAAACAAATCAGCCAGTGCCGAATGTGCGCTTTGGCTTGCAAAGAATGCTGGGCCAGCGGAGATTATACGTCAGCACGAATGCGGTCTCAGATCAGCGCGGAGAGTTTCGGATTGAGAATGTGCTTCCGGGCAAGTATTCGGTAATCGTCATGCCGCAAGCGAACAGCCAGGTACACGCAAATCCGGTGGCCTTTGAAGTGATCGATCAGGATGTAGGCGGGATCACTCTCAAAACCACAAAGGGGACGAGCGCCTCGGGAGTGGTTGTAATTGAGGGAACGTCTGACAAGGCTGTGCTGGCGGGGTTGTCGCAGCTTTGGCTGCAAATTTATGTGCGCAGCGAGGACAACATGGGCGGCGGCTACCAACGAACGCCGATCAACCCGGACGGAACGTTTCATGTTGCGGGACTGCAAACGGGAACCGCAACCTTCTCGCTCGGAAATGGAGACTACAGTCAATCAAAAGGCTATTCATTCACGAGGACCGAGCAGGATGGCGTCATCCAGCCGCGTGGTGTGGCGATTAGGGCGGGTGAGACGGTCTCCGGTTTACGTATCGTTTTCACCTTCGCGACCGGCGTTGTGCGCGGCAATGTGAATGTCGTAAACGGCCCACTGCCAAGCGGCGCTCGGCTCATGGTGCGGTTGGCTAAAGTTGGAGAACCAAATTCAGGATTGAGGCCACAGGAAGCCGACTCGCGAGGCCACTTCTTAATCGAAGGCGTGCCTGCTGGTTCCTACGATCTCTTCGTCAGCACTTTCATCCCAAATTCACGCCAACGTCCACCCTCAGCTAAGCAATCCGTTAACGTAGCGGAGGGCGGCATAACTGACGTCTCAGTGTCACTCGATATCAATCCCAAACCCAATCTGTCTCCTAATCCCTAAGCCTTGCTGTTTTGCCAGACCAATGAACTTTGCCGCAACCAGACTTAGCTCGATCATGATGGCGCTGGCGGTGCTCGTCGTCTGCTCGACCCATCTCACCGCACAATCTCAAACCGATGAGAGCCAAGCAGCGCCCACAACCGGAACCATCAGCGGCCGGGTCGTCACCGACAACGGCCAACCACTTTCCGCGGCAACCGTAAGCTTGAGAGGCTCCTCGCCATTCTTCCAGGCGCGCATCGTCGCCACTGACAGCGAAGGAAATTTTCAGATCAGCGGCCTCAACGCCGAGCTTTATGGGATTTCAGCGTTCGCCCCGGGCTACATTACGCCCGCCCGAGATCCAGAGAGTCCGCCGGTCTATTATCGAATTGGAGACACCGTAGAACTGAGTCTGGTTAAAGGTGGAGTAATAACCGGTGCGGTGATGTCTGCCTTTGGCGAGCCTATCGTGCAGATTGCCGTGCGGGCGACCTTGATCCGGGACGCGGACGGCCAACCGCCTCGATACCCCACAAGTCCCATTGCCAGGGCGACTGACGATCGAGGCGTCTACCGAATTTACGGACTGTTGCCGGGCACGTATTTGGTTTCGGCGGGAGGACGCAGCTCATTCGGCGGATTGGCTGGCGCCTTCGATACCGACGCGGCGATCTACTCCCCATCATCCACTCGTGATACCGCTGCCGAGGTTACCGTCAGAGCTGGCGAAGAAACTACGGGTGTAGATATTCGTTATCGGTCAGAAACCGGACGCACGATTAGTGGGATCGTAGTTGGACCAATCGATCCCGCCGCCGCTGCCCAACCGAGTGTGAATTTAACGCAGGTGGCCAACGGTATTCCCCTGTCCACTGCCTACTCGTTTCAGCCTCCCAACACGAAAGGGTTCAGTTTCTACGGCGTCAGCGATGGTGATTATGATCTGGCTGCGCAACTTTCGTTAGGGCCCGGCGACTTGCTCGTTTCGGAACCGCGCCGGGTGACGGTGAAAGGCGCCGACATCACAGGCATTGAACTAACCGTCAAACCGCTCGGCTCGATCGAGGGGCGGTTATTACTGGAGGCCTCTGCCGCGCCCGAGTGTAAGAACAAGCGGAAGCCACTGTTTCCCGAAACTCTGGTTGTCTCCCGCCGCAGCGAGAAACCTGCTGAAAAGGACCAGCCGCGATCCCTCGCTTTTTCCGGCGCGCAGGGTTCGCCAAACAAGTCGGGCGAGATTCTGCTGCGCAACCTCGGGCCCGGCCAATACAACTTGAGCGTTCGTTTCTTTGCAAAATACTGGTTCCTGCGCTCAATAGCCCGCAATGCAGCGCCAACGCAAAGTGTCGCCCCCAAAGCTGGGCCGGCGAGCCGGACTTTGGACATCGCACGAAGCGGCTTGAGTTTGAAAAGTGGCGAGCGCGTCGGCGGAGTGACTATTACCTTAGCTGAAGGGGCTGCTTCGCTTCGCGGCACGATCAAACTGGGGCCGGGCGAAAGCATTCCACCAAAGCTTTATGTTCACCTGTTTCCGAGCGAGAAGGAACACGCCGACGATGTGTTGCGTGTATTGGCGACCGTGGTGAAGTCTGACGGAACGTTCGCGCTTAACAACGTGCCGCCAGGAAACTACTGGGTCATGACCAGGGTTGCCGTTGAGAATGAATCATCACTGGATTCAAAGGTGCGCTTGCCGGACCAAAGCGATCTGCGCCTTAGGCTGCGACGCGTGGCCGAGGCGGGGAAAACAGTGGTCGAGCTAAAGCCTTGCCAGAACCTGACCGACTACCAACTGCCGTTTACAATCGCACCCCGCTAACGCGTGGTTAAGAGCTTGTCATCGCGACCTGAAATTCGGCTGTGTGTGCTAACGCACGGTCGATCAAAAATATCAGCAACTGAAGAATGTCAAGACGGAAATCTCTAACACTTTGCGCCCTTATTCACCTGCTCCGAGTCGTTGGCAGAAGAGCTTGACGCTTGACGATGCCTGTTGCTAGACTCGATTCACTTACCTATAAAGGGCCCGGCGCTGCTCGCGCCGCTTCGGATTTTCCCCCAGACCCGCGTGCGGCGCAGTCTGAGTTTCTCAACCTAAACGGAGGTGTTGCGTGGGCTTCAAAGTCGGCCAGAAAGTCGTTTACCCCAATCATGGAATCGGCACGATCGAACAAATCGAGCAGAAGCAGATAGGGACGAATTCACTTCCTTTCTACATGCTTCGGCTGGCAGCCAATAATTCCCTCGTGCTGGTGCCAGTGTCAAATGCGTCGGAAGTTGGACTGCGGTCACCAATTTCGTCGGTGCAATGCGAAATGCTCTTCAAGATTTTGGCGGCTGATTTCTCATGTCCCGCCCACGACTGGAAAGACCGCTTTAAGGAATTCTCCGAGAAGATGCGCACGGGCGATGTCTTCGAAGCTGCTGAAGTCCTGAAGCATCTGACCTATCTCAACCAACTTAAGCCGCTCTCATTCCGCGAGCAGCGCATGCTCGAACGAGCGCGCTACCTGGTGATTTCAGAGTTGGCGGCCGTTTGTCGCCAGCCCCAATGCAATATTGAGCCGCGGGTGGAACAGGCTCTCACGCGTGCCTGCGCGAAACACGATCGCGGCCCACTCAAGGCCAGAGCTGCGGGGGCAGCAGCCGGACACTGATCCTTTCCCAATCCGAAACCAACCCGTCTGCGGGCTCGCTCTTCCTGAAGTAGGAAAGAGCGAAGCCCTGCGGTCGGCTTTCGGCGATGCCTTTCAAAACCTGCCGCATGTTATGATTCTGGGCGTTCACTACTGTAACGAGGACCTGCGGAATCCGCCGCCTCGCGCGTTTGTAGAATGTCAGAACCTCCAAGTTACCTACTAAGCATCATGTTTGCCGCGGGCGACACGAGCGCCCCACTCGATGTGGCGGGAACAATCCTCAAGATTGGCCTCGTGCTGCTGCTGGTCGCAGCCAACGGTTTTTTCGTGGCCGCCGAGTTTGCGCTGGTGGGTGTGCGGCGATCCCGAATCGAAACTCGGGCGGCCGCCGGTAACCGTTCGGCAAAGCGACTGCTCGGCCTGCTCAATAACCTCAACGCATATCTTTCCGCATCCCAACTTGGCATTACGCTGGCGTCGTTGGGCCTGGGCTGGGTGGGTGAACCAGTAATCGCGCGCATGTTGGAAACACCGTTGTCAGGACTTTCAGACGCCTGGCGGCACGGCTTCGCGTTTGCCATCGCCTTCTCGATTATCACATCGCTGCACATCGTCCTGGGTGAACAAGCGCCCAAGCTGGTGGGACTGGCACTGGCGGAAAAGGTGGCGATGGCCACTTCGCTCCCGATGCTGGCGTTTTATCGAGTGTTCCAGTGGCCCATCCGCGCGCTCGACTGGGCCAGCGCCCGCACTGTTCGCCTCGTCGGCCTGCAGGCAACTTCGGAACATGCTTCCACCTACACTGAAGCCGAACTGCGTCAGCTAATCGATCTGTCGCGCGAAGGCGGACATCTGCGGTCGGAAGAGCGGCGACTGATTCACAAAGTGTTTGAGTTTTCAGACACTCTGGTGCGCGAGGCAATGGTGCCGCGCACTGCGATTGCGGCAATTCCGAGTGACTGTTCGCTGGAGCAAATCGCAAAAGCATTTGAACAGAACCGCTACTCGCGGCTGCCCGTCTACCGCGAATCCATCGATGACGTGATTGGTTTTGTCCACGGCAAAGACTTGATGCCGTATTTGCTTGAGCCAGAAAGCTTTCGTTTAGAACTGGTGCTGCAGTCGCCGCTTTATGTAGTTAACACAGCACGGCTGGAAGACGTTTTGCGGCAGATGCAGAAGGGCAAAGCTCATTTCGGCTTTGTGGTGGACGAGCACGGCGGGCTCGAGGGAATCATCACCCTGGAAGATTTGTTGGAAGAAATAGTCGGCGAGATTTCAGACGAGCATGATGAAGAGGTCAACGAGCAGATTACGCCCGGAGGCGAGCGCGAATTTCTACTGGAAGGCGGTCTGGCTGTGCGCGATTTGAATCGGCGACTAAAACTTTCGGTGCCGGAGTCGGAAACGTACACAACCATTGGCGGCTTCCTGATGACCGCCGCAGGCCACTTGCTAAAAACTGGCGAGACGGTCGAGCACAACGGTTTGGTGTTTACGATAGAACGAGTGGAACGGCGGCGGGTGATGCGGGTGCGTTTACAGTTACCTGCTGAAGAAGAGTCGGAGTCAGCAACGACCACCGAAGGCGCTCGAGCCGCGCATTAGGACGACGAGTTGCAGGAGTGAATTAAAAATGAGCTGGATTGATCAGGTTGAAGCACGCGAAATTCTGGATTCGCGTGGTAACCCAACGGTTGAAGCCGAGGTCACGCTGGTCGGCGGCGAAGTGGGACGCGCCGCGGTGCCCTCGGGAGCCTCCACGGGCGAACACGAGGCTGTTGAGTTGCGTGACGGCGACAAGAAACGCTATGGCGGCAAGGGCGTTTTGAAGGCCGTTAAGAATGTGAACGACATCATCGCGCCAGGCTTGGAGGGTCTTGATGCGCTCGATCAGGCGGAAGTGGACGGCGCGCTGCTCGATCTTGACGGCACGAAAACCAAATCGAATCTGGGCGCAAATGCGCTGCTGGCTGTCTCAATGGCCACTGCCCGCGCCGCCGCCGCATATCTGGAAATCCCACTCTACAAATATCTCGGTGGACCAAACGCACGCACGCTGCACGTGCCGATGATGAATATCATCAACGGCGGCGCGCACGCCGATAACAACGTCGATTTTCAGGAATTCATGATTGTTCCCGTTGGCGCCGCCAGTTTTAGCGAAGCGCTGCGCGCTGGCACCGAAATTTTTCATACGTTGAAAGCGGTGTTGAAAAAGAAGGGCTACGCCACCAGCGTCGGCGATGAAGGCGGCTTCGCTCCAAACCTTCGTTCAAACGAAGAAGCAATTGAGACGATCCTCGAAGCGATTGCTCAGGCGGGTTACGTGGCCGGCAAAGATTGCCTGCTCGCACTCGATCCGGCGGCGAGCGAGTTTTACGACGGCAAGTCGTACGTATTCAAGAAGAGTGACAAGCGAAAACTTTCGAGCGACGAAATGGTGGCCTTCTGGAGCAACTGGGCCGCGCAGTATCCAATCATCTCGATTGAAGATGGGATGGCTGAAAATGATTGGGACGGCTGGAAAACTTTGACCGATCAAATC
>JANMVC010000008.1:0-5398 GCA_031392315.1 Pyrinomonadaceae bacterium
TGGCGAAGCAGCGCGCCTGAAAGAGTCGCTCTTCAGGTTGAATTTTAAACTGGCGCTGGGGGAAGTGGACGCGGTGAAACGCATCCGCGAGGAAAAGAAATCCCTGGCCCGCATCAAGACGATTGTCGGCCAGCGTCAAAGACAGGCCGCGAAGTAGTTTTTTGATTCGAACGCGGCCAGCGAGCCGTTTGTGATTAAAGATGGCACTTGAGAACGAAACAGATTTGCAACCGGAACCAGCCGGAGCGGAAGTTGCCGCCGCCGCGGATACCAGCGGCGAGGTAAAGGCCGGGAAGCGCGGCCGTCGCTCGCAGAAGGTGGGCATCGTCAGCTCCGACAAGATGCAGAGCACGGTGGTGGTGCGGGTGGATCGCCTGGTGCGACACCAGAAGTACCGCCGCTATGTTTGGCGGACGTCGAAGTTCATGGCCCATGACGACAAGGGCGCAACCATTGGGGACAAGGTGCGAATTGTGGAAACGCGCCCCCTGTCGGCGCGCAAGCGCTGGCGGGTAATTGAAATCGTGCAGAAGGCAGCGAAGTAAGGACGGGTATCAGGTGTCAGGTGTCAGGTGCCGGTAAAATGCCAGTGCTTTCCGATACCTGGGACCCGAAACCCGGCACCGCGAACGGAGTGAGCAAATGATTCAAATGCAAACCTCTTTGGAGGTGGCGGACAATTCAGGAGCACGTCGCGTTGAGATGATCATGCCGATTGGCGGATCGACCGGCAAGATTGCCCGCCTGGGCGACCGGATCAAAGTGACCGTCAAGGAAGCGTCCCCCGATGGCACGATCAAAAAGGGTACTGTGCAAGACGCAGTGATCGTGCGCACGCGTAAGGAAACACGCCGCAAGGATGGCACCTACATTCGTTTCGATCAGAACGCCGCGGTGTTGATTAAGGAAGACGGTACTCCAATCGGGACGCGTGTGTTTGGTCCGGTGGCCCGTGAACTGCGCGATAAGAATTTCATGAAAATTGTTTCACTCGCGCCGGAGGTTATTTAAGGAATGGCGACGACAAAGCGGCCAAAAATCAGGAAGAACGATCAGGTAGCGGTGATTGCCGGACGCGACAAGGGCAAGCGCGGGCGCGTGCTCGAGGTGTCCCCAGCAACCGGCAAGGTCAAGGTTGAAGGCGCGGGAATGATCAAGCGGCATCAGAAGGCGAACCCGCAGAGCAACCGCGGCGGTGGCATTATCGAAAAGGAAGCGTTCATTAATATTTCCAACGTCCAACTGATCGACCCGCAGTCAGGCAAGCCAACGCGTGCGCGCTACAAGATCGAAGGCGATGGCAGCAAGATTCGCGTGGCGTCTGGCAGCGGACATTCGTTGGAGAAGTAAGGAGCCGGTAAATGGTAAATCGTTAAATGGTAAATAGAAGACCTTCGTAGCCAGTCCTATTTACTATTCACCATTTACCATTCACCCGAGGATTGAGATGGCAAGACTAAAAGAGCGGTATCAAAAGGAAGTGGCGCCGGCGGTGGCGAAGGAATTTGGGATTACGAATCCCATGGCCATACCGCGCGTCACCAAGGTCGTCCTGAATATGGGCATGGGCGAAGCGATCGCCAATGCGAAGATACTCGACACGGCCGCCGACGAACTGCGAGCTATCACTGGTCAAAAGCCGGTAGTTACCAAGGCGAAAAAATCAATTGCCTCGTTCAAGTTGCGCCAGGGAATGCCGATTGGAGTGATGGTGACACTGCGCGGTGACCGGATGTATGAGTTTCTTGATCGACTGGTTTCGATTGCGCTGCCGCGTGTTCGTGACTTCCGCGGAATTTCACCGAAGGCTTTTGATGGTCGCGGCAACTACACAATCGGCGTGCGCGAGCAGTTAATTTTCCCGGAGATCGATTTCAATAAAGTCGACAAATTGCGCGGCATGAACATCACGATTATTACGACAGCTCGAGACGACGAACAGGCTCGAGCACTTTTGAAGGGTTTGGGAATGCCGTTTAGGCAATAGAGATCAGAAGTCAGAGATCAGAGGTCAGTGACCCTGAAAAACTCTGATAACTGACCTCTGATATCTGACCTCTGAGGTTCTATGGCAAAGAAATCATTAATTGCGAAATCGGAGCGGAAACCGAAATTTGCGGTACGCGCTTATACGCGTTGCAAGCGTTGCGGAAGGTCGCGCGCCTATCTGCGCAAGTTTAATTTGTGCCGCATCTGTTTTCGCGAGTTGGCGCTACAGGGACAGATTCCTGGCGTCGTTAAGTCTAGTTGGTAGCAAAGGCAGAGGTCAGATGTCAGAGGTCGGATGTCAGTGAAGACATGTGGCTAACCTCGAACATCTAGTCTCTGACATCTGGAGTAGATATGACTGATCCTATCGCCGATATGTTGACGCGGATCCGCAACGCGATTACGGCCAAGCACACGCGCGCGGATATCCCGGCATCGAGGTTGAAGCTCGAAATTGCCCGCATTCTGAAAGAAGAAGGCTATATCAATAACTTCGTCATTAAGGGCGAAGGGGTGAAGCGCACCATTCGCATTTTTCTTCGTTACGACGCGCGCGGCACTTCGTCGATCACGAAGCTCGAAAGGGTTTCGCGTCCAGGTCGCCGCGTCTACGTCGGATCGAGCGAGATTCCGAAAGTGCTCAATGGCTATGGCGTGAACATTGTGTCCACATCTAAGGGCTTGATGAGCGGAAAAGCTGCGAAGCGGGAAAACATGGGCGGAGAATTGTTGGCGCAGATTTATTAACATTGCCGATTGCCAATTGCCGATTTCCGATTGTCTACAGCGCAGTGCTGGAATTAGTTAAATCGAAGTCGCGAATCGCAAAAACAAATTGGAAATCGGAAATCGGAAATCGGAAATAACATTATGTCGCGCATAGGCAAGAAAATAATCACGCTACCCAAAGGCGTCTCGGTAACCATTCAGGAGCAGTCGCTCGAAGTGAAAGGCCCGAAAGGCAAGTTGACCACTCCGATTCCGACGGGCATCAGTTTCAAACTCGAAGGCGATGAGCTGCGTGCTGAACGCGCTTCGGACGATCTGGCGCCGCTCCACGGGCTGGCCAGAGCCCTGGCGAACAACGCGATTGTCGGCGTCACCGAAGGGTTCACGCGGCAGATGGATGTTGTCGGAGTTGGTTACAAAGCTGACGTGCAGGCGAAGCGAATAGTCTTTTCCCTGGGCTACTCGCATCCGATTGAGTTCCCATTGCCTGAAGGAGTCGAGGCCAGGGCCGAAAAGATGACGACCAAGGCCAGCATTCAGCAGTATCAAACGACGCTCACGTTGACGAGCATCGACAAGCAGAGACTGGGGCAAGTAGCGGCGGAGATGTATCGACTGCGCAAGCCTGACGCTTACAAAGGCAAGGGCATTCGCTATGCCGACGTGCCGATTAAGTTGAAACCAGGAAAGACCGGTAAATAGTAAATCGTAAATGGTAAGTGGTCGTTCTCCGATTCACCATTGACCATTTACCATTCACGGATAAAAGAAATGGCAAATACAAGCAGAGCAGTAGTTCGCGAAGCGATTCATCGCCGAATCCGTCGCAAAGTGAGAGGCAGCGGCGAGCGTCCGCGTCTGGCCCTCTATCGCAGCCTGAATCATATCTACGCGCAGGTAGTTGACGACGAACTTGGCAAGACGATTGTGTCTGCGTCAACCACTGAGAAAGATTTGCGCGGGACGACGGGCGGCAATATCGAAGCTGCGCGCCGGATTGGTAAGGCCATCGCCGAACGCGCGTTGGAGAAAGGGATCAGCAGAGTAGTGTTCGACCGCGGCGGCTACCTTTATCACGGCCGCATCAAGGCTTTAACCGAAGCGGCTCGCGAAGCGGGCCTGAATCCGAATGAGCTGGCCGCGCGGGCTGAAGAAGAAGCGGCGGCGGCAGAGAATGCGGCGGGCGATACAACTGAGGCGGAAGAAAAGAAGCCGCGTAAGAAAAAAGTAAAGCAATGAGACAACCTAAGCAACGCATAACGGCCGCGGGCCTGGATTTAAAAGATCAAGTTATCTCCATCAATCGCGTCACCAAAGTAGTCAAGGGTGGTAAGAACATGTCGTTTGCGGCTCTTGTGGTCGTGGGCGACGAAGGTGGGCACGTGGGTTTTGGCACGGGTAAGGCGCGCGAAGTTCCCCTGGCGATCAAGAAGGGGATTGAAGCGGCGAAGAAAAATTTGATTCGCGTGCCTTTGATCAAAAATACTTTGCCGCATCAGTTGATCGGAAAGTTTGGTGCAGGTCGCGTGCTGGTAAAGCCTGCCTCGCAAGGCACCGGAGTTATTGCCGGCGGCGTGGTGCGCGCGGTGATGCAGGCGGTGGGTGTTCACGATGTGCGCACCAAGGTGCTCGGCTCGACGAATCCGCACAATGTCGTGCGGGCGACGTTTGATGCGCTGCTGCGAATGAAGGATCCGATGGAGTTGGCGCGCTTGCGCGGGAAGCAAGTAGAAGAAATCTAAAGACGGTGAATAGTAAATGGTGAATCGTAAATAGATAAGCGGTTCGCGATTCTCGAGGTTTCAGTGTTATGGCTACAAAAGC
Organism: Pyrinomonadaceae bacterium; assembly: GCA_031392315.1. Taxonomy (GTDB): domain Bacteria; phylum Acidobacteriota; class Blastocatellia; order Pyrinomonadales; family Pyrinomonadaceae; genus PSRF01. The sequence continues at coordinate 4,543 of JANMVC010000008.1, forward strand.
AAAGAGCCCGGCCACCAAGGCGGCGAGCGACACCAAGATTCGGATTCAGTACTATCGAAGCTTCATCGCAACGCCGAAGACGCATAAGCAAATGGTCCGCAGCCTGGGTTTGACGAAGCTCAATCAAATTGTTGAGCGTCCCGATAACGATTCTACCAGGGGCGCGGTCGCCAAAATCCCGCACTTGCTGCGAATTATCGAATAGTGAATTTTGGATAAAGGTCGAAGGCAAACTGTCATGGCATTAAGTCTCAATTCAATAAAGCCCGCGAAGGGTTCGACTCATAAGAAGAAACGCGTTGGTCGCGGTCCGGGCTCAGGGCTTGGCAAGACTGCGGGGCGCGGAGAGAAGGGTCAGAAATCTCGTTCGGGTTACTCGGCCAAGATTGGATTTGAAGGCGGTCAAATGCCTCTCCATCGTCGCTTGCCCAAGCGCGGTTTCACAAACATCTTCAAAAAGCGCTGGCTGGAAGTAAGTTTGAGCGCGCTCGATAGGGCGTTCAACGAGAACGACGAAATTACCCCAGAGCTTTTGCACGACCGTGGAATTATCAAGAAAGCGAAGCATGATGTAGTGGTGCTTGGTAATGGCGAGTTGTCGAAGCCGCTTCGCATTTCGGCACATCGCTTTACGAAGAGCGCGCGGGAAAAGATCGAGAAGGCCGGCGGAGCGATCACGGAAATTGCCGCTAAGGCTACCTTTACGCGCCCGGTAAAATCCTAGTCAGTCAGGCTCGCGAGAGGGATTCATGGAAAAGTTTTTCGCGGCTGTTCGCAACATGTTCAATGTGCCGGATCTTCGCCGGCGCATTTTGTTTACGCTCGGGATGCTCGCGGTCTATCGCCTGGGCGCCCA
>JANMVC010000045.1:0-3689 GCA_031392315.1 Pyrinomonadaceae bacterium
GGCCATCGGCACGCCCACCGGCACGCTGGCGGACGGCGCCACGTACACGAACAACAGCGCGTTCGTCCTGGAAGCCGCGGTCGAGGCTTCGTAGTAGTCAGCCAGCGAACGTTCTGAAGTCAGTTGCGACGCATCGCTAAAAGAAAGTTGATAGTCCTGCATAAACCGGCGCCGACGCGCTTCCGGCAATTCCGGCATTTCCGCCTTCAGCCGCTCGATGAATTCATCCGAAACAATCAATGGCGGCAGATCAGGCTCCGGAAAGTATCGGTAGTCATGGGCTTCTTCTTTGGAACGCATCACCCGCGTCTCCCCGGCGCGCTCGTCCCAGAGTCGCGTTTCCTGTTGCAAGTGGCCACCGGATTCGAGCACTCCAATTTGACGCTCGACTTCAAACTCGATCGCCTTATGCATGAAACGGACGGAGTTGAGATTTTTCAGTTCAACTTTGGTCCCAAACTCTTGGTCGCCGATTTTTCTGACCGAGACATTTGCTTCGCAACGAAGGTTTCCCTTTTCCATGTCTGCCTCGGAAGCGCCAACCCACTGGAGTGCTCGGCGTACGTGATTGACGTAGTCGTAAGCCTCCCAGGCGGTACGGAAGTCAGGCTCAGTCACAATCTCAGCCAGCGGAGTGCCCGCACGATTGAGATCGATGTAGGAATAACGATCAATGTCCGGTAGTCCCTCGTGCACATTCTTGCCCGCGTCTTCTTCAAGATGAAGGCGCGTGATGGCGATCTTTTTGGGGACCCACTCAACCGGGTGCCCGGCCTCGTCGCGTTCAGCCGTCATGATTTCAAGCTCGCCGTTTGCGGAGAAGGGCTTATCAAATTGCGAGATCTGATAACCCTTGGGGAGGTCGGGGTAGAAATAATTCTTGCGCGAAAAGATCGACTGATTGTTTATCTGCAATCCCAGCGAAAGGGCCGCGCGAGCGCCGAGTTCCACCGCGCGCCGATTAAGAACCGGCAACGCGCCCGGCAAGCCCAGGCATACGGGGCATGTGTTTGAATTCGGGTCAGCGCCAAACAGCGTGGAGCAGCCACAAAAGATTTTTGAATCCGTGCTCAACTGAGCATGAATCTCCATGCCGATAATTGTTTCCCATTCGCTAGTCATAGGTTTGCTGTCAGTGAATTTTCGTATTGAGCGCCCGTCGTACCTCTGCTCCCGCTACTGATTTTAGGGCCGCAACCAACCCGGCGGCGCGCCCGCACGTCGCGCTTCGTCCTCGAGTTCGCGCCAGGCCGCATTCAACCCAGCGCGGGAGGCAGCCAACCCATTAAACTGGGTAATCAAAGCATTTCGTTCGTAAGCATAATCAAACGACTGGCCGATGTATCCGCCGGGAGCATAAACCGCGCGCGCTGGTAAATGAGCCCTACCCAATGGAGTGCGCGTCTCCAACTTTCCCGGACTTACAAATACGTGACCTCGCGCTGCGCCACCGCCCAGATTAACTCGCGCAACAGTCGGCGAGCCCGCGCGCGGAGCTGAAAACACGTTAGGGGGCCGCGCTCCTGCGCGTGGAAAAGACCGGCCGTGGCCCACGTTGCCAAATGAAATGAACGGTAGAAAAGTTGCGTGGGCGACTAACGAGCCCGTCGTGCCAAACGAAACTTCTTCCAACCGCCCTCGCAGATAGTTAAGCTCCGCATCAAGTCTCGCCATTTCAGTTCGCAACGCCGACGCACGCCCACGCCAATAGGTTTCCGCCGCTTGGTCGGCAATCAGCTTCTGTTCCAAATCACCGCCGGCCATATCGGGAACGCTCGCAGCTTGCCTTCGCGTCTCCTCCAGAGTCGGCAGCCCAAGTTGCTTTCTCCTGGCTTCATAAGCCAATTCACTTTCGCGCCGCCGGCGCATTGAAGGTTCGAGGTCGCGATTCGTTATGGTCCGACTTCCCCTTGGCGCTACTTCAACCGCCGGTCGCGCGGCCCGCTGCAACAGGCTGCCCGGCGATTCGTTGTTTGCCTTTTCAGTCGCTGCTATGTCAATCGCCGTCATCGCCAGTGTGATCTGGATCCCCGTCGAAACTTCGTAGGTCAAAGTGTTTTGCGTAACCACAAAGGTGGAGGGAATCTCCACGCGCCGGCCACCGCGCATCACCACGGTATAAGCGCTCGCGGCGACAGCCAGCAAAAGCGCGAGAATAAAAACCGCAGCAATTCGGCAAGCACCATTCATAAAACGTTTCAACCGTCCCGTGGTCATTGGTCCCTGGGTAATCTTCAGTGAAATCTGTATGGGGGGTAGTAGTATAACACCCGGCTTCTGATTCCTCGACACGCTAAAAAGCTTTGCCAAGCGGCCCAACAGTTTGCTATACATCCGTGTCCTTCATTCTTTCGTGGCCTGGTCACATAGCGGCCGCTTGGCGCTCAAACTTTCACACAGGAGATGAACTACTAATCATGGCCAAAACAGTCGCTAAGATTATGGGAGCGGTGTTGCTGCTGGCTGGCGTGCTGGGCTTTACTCATGTGTTAGATTCCCTTGGCGCACACGTAGGGCCGCGTTATACAACCCACAATCTTGTCCATCTGGTGTCAGGAGTGCTGGCGCTATATTTTGGTTTTGCCGGATCACTCAGTGCCGCGAAAGGCCTTTGCACGATCTTCGGCCTCGTCTACTTGTCGGTCGGAATCCTCGGCCTCGTCATGGGGGATCTGACTCACGAGCCTTTGGTTCTTGGCAAAGTTGACCACGGCATCCACTTAATTATCGGATCAATTTTTCTGGGAAGCGGCCTCTTTACTAAAAGCCCGTAGTCTCCGCATCTTCGCCGCCTCAAAAGGTTTCAGGTTGCCAGGACGAATTCCATAAGCAGACGCACAAGCGCCCACGAACTCGAAACCTGACAACCTGAATTTTATGTTTTGAGACAGCCTAAAATTTCACACTGACCCCACCCTTGCCAACAATCCCCGGCGCCAGAAATCCGTTTTCAAAGTAGCGCTGGTTGAACAGATTGTCCGCACCGGCAAACCACACCGTCGTCCAACGCTCCGAAAGTTTTCGCTCATAGCTGCCAAACAGATCCGCTTTGGTGTAGCCGCTGAAAGTTAATTCGGCCATGCGAAAGGGGAAATTGTTTTCGAAGATTGGGGCGATGTAGGCGCCCGTCCGATTCAGATCGAAGTTAACTGCAAAGGCGCGATAGCGCTGGTTAAGGTTGAATCCAAACACATGCTTCGGAATGACGTACTCCGTCAGTAAACCGCCCCGGCTGCCCGCGCGATCGCTGTTGGTGAAAGTATAGGAGGCGCGAATTTGAGTGCCTCGCGCGGGCAAAGCTTCGAAATAACTCTCGAACCCGCGCGATAATCCTCCGGGCCGGTTGGCATAACCACTGAAGCGCCCCAAACCCAGCGGATCAGGTGCGAACGACGTAAACACAATGGCCCGCTGAAGTCGGGTGTAGAAATACGTCGCGCCCAGCTTCACCCGGTCTCCGGCCAACTGCTGATCCAGTCCACCATCGACACTAATCGACTGCTCGGCCTTCAGCGTCGGGTCACCGAAGCGACGGAAGGAAAGGCCAAACGTGCCAAAGCCAAATCTCTCGAAAAGCGATGGCGCGCGAAATCCATTACCGACATGCGCCCGAAGCTTGGTGTTCGTCGACCTGAAGAAATAGGCCACCGAGCCATCGCCGGTGATCGCAGACTTTGTATTGATCGCCT
>JANMVC010000053.1:0-6730 GCA_031392315.1 Pyrinomonadaceae bacterium
GCGCCCTTGTTACTAAGCTCGACAAACCGTTCATAGTTCTTGCGATAAGGATTGGAAATTTGGTGCCAGCCGAGCCACGTCCGCTTTAATTCTTCCGGGTCGCGGCTGTTGCCCATGATCGCGCCGAGCTCGTCGATGCCAAGACACTTTGCCTTGTCGCCATCGGGGCAATACTTGCCCTTGCCGTAATCGCCTTCGAGTGACGCGGCGAGTTTTGTAATCTCGTCTCGCTCAGTTGGGTCTTTGGGCGCCGGCAAGGTGAGCGCAAGTTTCAGCAGCTTGATCTTGCGCGCGACATCGTAGGGCAAATCGAGGCCATCGAATCGCCGCGACTCGTCGGCGAGTTCCGTGGTGGCAGTGATCACTGCTTTGTTGGCATCGGCCGACAGCGCCTCGGTGTCGTCAGTGATGTAGGTGCTCTTAACCCAATCCGCGCGGCTCAACCTGATGTTCAGATCGAAGAGGCGCTTCTCAGCGTCGATGATGAACTTCTCAGCTTCGGCAACTGTCCCCTTCGCCTCGGTTCGTGAACCTGATTCAGGCAGTTTGTTGCACGACGAAGTTAACGTGATCCCAACGGACAGCAAGAGCAGGACAGCGATCCAGACGCGGCTACTACGAGAGATAGAGTTCATAGTTCCTCCAGGGAAGGCTTGCCAAAAAATGACGAAGGGGATACGGGGATTGTAACCAGTCGCGCATGAGTTGAAAAGCTGAAGGCTGGCTGCGAGGTGCGAAGCTTCATGTCCCCAAGGGAAGATTTCAAAAGAATATTCCGCTATTCTTAAAGTTTCGTGGTAACGTGCGAGGCTGCAAAGAGGACGACTGGACACGGATGAACTTCGCCCACAACTCACTCAAGCTAAGATCGAAGGCCCAGAATGAGGACTTCTGTTTTGACATCGAAACTGCCCAGGGCCACTTCTTTGCCGTCCTCGACTTTGCGCCACACGATTACGCAAACCTAAATGCGACGTTGCAAGGGAAGCTGGAAACAGTCGTGGGCTCCTTTGCGTCGCTGTCAAAATTCTCGGCCGATTTATTTCTCGGTTTCCTGGCAAAGGAAGTAAACAACTTTCTGCATCACCTGGGAGAGCAGTCGAGCGGGCCTGAACTTCTTTGCAGCGCCGCGCTTTGTCTCGTGGGCGGCAACCGGCTTTCCTATCTTCTCTGCGGCGATGTGAGGATCGATATCACCGGCGGTCGGCTGCTTTCCTTGAGCGGTGAATCTCCTGAAGAGTTCGAAGCTGCCAGCGAACCGGAAGCGCCAGCGGACGGAGGTGCAACTCAGCAAGCGCTCGATCAATTGGGCATAGCCAGGCTGGAAACACCCCTCACGGATCGAGTCCAGGCGTTCACTTTGTTAGACGATGATGTCGTGCTCATCATGACTCACGGACTCGAAGCAGGATTCGATCGCCGTCAATTACCAAGGGAATTGGTGGGCCTTGGCTCGCCCGAGCCGAAGTCGATTTGTGAGGCGCTGATGAAGGCCAGTGCCTCGAGCGGTGACGATCGCTCGGTAGTAGTGATAACCGGTCCTTACGAACACGATGTCGATCCGGTGTTGTCGGACCTGAGTAAATCGCTTGCGATACTTGAGGCCAGGGTTAACAAGCTGGCGGAGAATGATGCCGCTCGATCAGCGGCCGCCCAGGTGGCGGAGCGAGGCCTGGGTGATCACACGGCGAGTTCGCAGGAACTGGCCCGGCGGCTTGAGGCGCTTAAAGTCGAGCTAGTGGATAAATTTGCAACGCTGGACCTCGGACCGTTTGACGCGCGACTTAAGTCCTTGGGCGATGCGCTCGCGACGAAAGCGGATTCCGCTGATGTGCAGGGGTTGAAGCACGACGTTGTTAAGCTCAACAAGACTGTCAGCGCACAACCGCCGCGCGTGGAAACAGATGAGCAAAGAGAATCCGCCCCATCCTCCCGTCAGCTTGCGCTGGGCTGGGTGCTGGTGTTGGTCCTTATTACTGCGATTGCCGCCGCCTTTCTTGGCGCGTGGCTCCAATCGCGAGTGTTCACAAAGTCGCCGGAAGTATCGAAGGCGCAAGCCACGTTTCCCGCGCCCCTCTCAACTGAGCAGGCAAGCTCAACGAGCCAGCCGATCTCGACACCTTCACCGGAAGCCGTTTCCGAAATTATCGTGAAACCAGGAGACTCTCTCAAGAAGTTTGCCGAGCGCTACAATGTCGCTCAGGAAAAAATCAAGGAACTCAACCCCGCGATAACTCGATGGGCGCTGATCAAAAGCGGTCAAAGAATCAAAGTGCCCTCATCGCCGGCGGTTGTTTCAGTAGCTAGTCCAGCGGAACAGGGAACTCCCTCACAGCCGTCCGCCAATGAGTCGGGAACCATTGAAGTCACAGTTGGCCCGGGCGATTCATTGAATCGGTTTGCACAACGCTACAACTCAACTCCAGATCGGATTAAAGAACTAAACCCGCAGATTACCAATTGGGCACAAATACATACGGGCCAGAAAGTGCTGGTCCCTGGGACTCCGGGCTAGGCCAACAGCTTTGGTTAGACATTTGTGATTGTCTGGGCAATCTCAGACGCGCAAAACAGAGTGCCGCCCCGGATTCGCAGTTAAGCAGCAAGCTAAAGCTTGTACTCTAAACTCCTGTTTCACTCCATCGACTTCCGCTTACCGTTCAAGCGCCAGAGGAGAATGCGCTGATGGTAAGGCGTCGGAAAGAGTTTCGTTCGCGGCGGATTGTGAATTCGACGGACGGGCGGCGAACTTCGACTTCAAGTGGTTTATGGGCTTCTCGATGAAGTAAAACGAAGTGGCGGCAATTCCAATTGCGAGGCCCAGCTTGGCAGTCCCTTCCCAACGGCCCAGAGAAGAAAAACTCGCGTTTCTCACGACCAACCAATGCCAGAGATAAAGTCCATAAGATATTTCGCCAAACCATCTGAGCGGGGCGAATTTGAGCATTCCGGAAAGGACTGGAACGTGCAGGTTTGCCGCCGCGAAGATCACTGTGCCGGAGAGCAGCGCCACGCCGGTGAAGCCACCGCGATAGAGCCACACATCTGAAAAGTCAGCGGTCTTGATCAACAAGGCAAGGGCAGCGGCGGAAAAGAGTCCAAGGCCCTTCACCCAGTTGCTTCTGCGCAGTCCGATGGTCTTCGAGTGGAGTAGGCCAAACAAGCAGCCGACGAGCAACGCGTCGGCGCGCGTGTCGGAGCCGTAGTAAAGCCGGGTGAGGTCCGCGCCGCTGTCAAACAACAAATTGCGATTGATGACAACCGCTAGAATGATCACAGCCAGGCCGCCGGCGATATAGCGAGGTCTTACCTTGAATGCCAGGCACGCAAACAGCACGAGCGGCCATACCAGATAAAACTGTTCTTCAATCGACAGTGACCAAATGATGGCGGTGGGATCCAGGGTAGTGTCCCAACCAAACGCCATTCGCCAGTTAGTTGAATAGAAAACGGCAAACGCGATTAGCTTGAGTTGCCGCGTTAGCGCAATCGTCTGCGTGCGATAAGTGACGAGCAGACTGGCCAACAGGTAAATCGCCAAAGCTGGGCCAAGCCGCAGCAGTCGCCGCATGTAGAAATTCTTCAGTGAGATTGACGCGGCCCTGGCAAATTCTCCCAATAGCAAGCTCGTGATCAGAAATCCACTCAGAACGAAAAACAGATCAACGCCGAGGAAGCCACCCGACAATGAAATAGGAGTTAGCTGATGATGAATAAGGACGGTGAGGATTGCGATACCGCGTAGTCCGTCCAACTCCGGGACATGCTTTGCTACGGAAGTTCCCATGCCCTGGCTGCGAAATACTGGAAGCGATTGCTTTCCGGAGTCGAGTTAACAGCAACGACGGTTGAGGCGGTAACAGTTGCGCGCTTAGGGTCGCGACTTAGGGGCTAACCAGTTTCTTGGAAATATTACGTTGCCAGGCTTCGAAGTTTCGCACGCGTCTCTTCGCTTGTTTGCGCGTAAGTCGTAATTCCTTGGCAACGGAGTCGATGCGCGCCGTGCGGTCGTTCTTTTTGTCATAACGATCGCCTGGAGCGCTTAGGTAAATATCATAGGCGCGCGTCCACTCAGCTTTAACGTCGTCAGTGGCTTGGATACCTCGGAGTTCTGGCATATCAGTTTGTTTTCCTTTAGCGATGTAATTGTGGGTTGAATTCTAACAGCGTGGCGTGCGGAGTGGTAGCGGAAATTTTAAGTCTGGGAATTACGATGAGGCGCGCGAAGAAAAGCCGGGCACGTGCAATTGAGGCGAATTCACTAACAGGATTCTTGCTTGGGCGAGTTTGCCGAGTTTCCCTCGCGAGCTCGCTCGCCAGCCTTTGCCAGCTTCTGCTTTGCTACTTCGATTGCTCCTCGATCAAAATTGCGCAGCCAGAGAAAGCAGCGCTCCGCAAACCCCGACGAAGCGCTACTTGCTGTGGACGTGCACTGGTTTTCCACCAGGCTCCGTAAAGCCGCGACCGCTTGTCGCGGCTACGCTTTCAGCACACGTCAGTCAATTCAGACCGCTCTGCGGCCTGACAGGAGATTGATGATAAACACAACCAGAGCGATGACCAGGACCAGGTGGATGAAGTTTCCGGCAAACCCACCGATTGCCCCAATCAGCCAAAGAATGAGTAAAATCACGAGTATCGTCCACAACATAGTTCTCTCTCCTTTTTCTACGAACCCTAATCTTTAAGAGCTTGAAACAATTGATCGGGGAGCAATGCTTATGCCATTTTCGCAACAAACGATTTTTGTTGGTGAAAAAGCTCGACATTCTGGCCGATTCTTGAAAACACTCGCGTGGCCGCGCATCTTAATCTTCGGCTGAAGGTCGATTCCGACTGCATTGGAATCGGTCGCTTCGTCCCGTCGATTTTTCCAGTGGTTGTGCGAATTCAGTTCAAAGTCATTAGGGAAAAGTCGACGGTCGGATCGCTGATTCGAGTGAAAGCCACGTCCGATTGGCGGTTTATCGTTTCCGTGAATCAACCAATTGCCCTGCTCAGTACGTTGCGTTGCAGGGGCTCGGCTGCCATCCAAGTGGTATTGACAAAAGTGCAAACTGTAACTATATTGGTTACAGAAGATTAACGGGTTTCCCGACGCAGTCGCCTATGTCAACCAGCAGTAGATTCGCAGTCGCGGTTCACGTCCTGACCTTAATGGCATGGGCGGAGGAAGAATCGCTGAAGTCCGACCATGTTGCGGAGAGTGTGAACACCAATCCGGTGGTGATTCGCCGGATGCTCTGTGAGTTGGCGGAGTCAAAGCTGGTGGTTTCCCAGACAGGCTCAATGGGGGGATCGAGATTGGCGCGGCAGCCGGAGGACATTACGTTACTTGATATCTACCAGGCGGTTGAATCTCGCGGGGTTTTCGCGTTGCATCGTCACCCACCCAATCCCGACTGTCCGGTAGGGGTGAACATCGGCTCCGTCCTCAACGAGGTTTTGGATGAGGTGGATTCGGCAGTGGAATCGGTGCTCGCGAATATCACGTTGAAGGACGCTGTGGGCCGTTTGAAACCGTGCGTTCGGACATCCGGCGCGAAGACAGTTGGTGTCGCCGGTATGAGAAACTTGAGCGCCACCGCGGTGACGAAAAGAAAGAATGGCAAAGAGCACACTTTGTCTGCAAGAAACTAGTAAGTAGTGGCGTTCGTAGTGTTAGTGGTGGGTGGTTACGAAAATTTCGGTAGAGAGTTGGCGTTGCGAGACGCTCTCTACAAGATGAACGAGATCTCGCATCAAAGGATAACCAACAATTGACTAGGCTTCAGAAAGATCAGGATGGGGTTGAGCCGATGGATTCGGTCAAGCCCAATTTCTCAGGTGCTCACGAGGAACTACTCGAAGACGCAGTCTCGATCGAAGATATTGACGAGGTGCTCGAGAAGCTCGCAACGGCGGGCGTCAGCGGCGCCGATACCGATGAGCCGGTGCTTGGTGAAGCGTCTTCGTCAGCAACCCATCCCGAGGACGACGACAACGCGCCCGAAGAGATGGAATTGGACCTGTCTGCCGGCGAGTTGGATAAGACGTCGGACCCCGTGCGCGTCTACATGCGGGAGATGGGGGTCGTCCCCTTGTTGAAGCGCGAGCAGGAAGTGTCCATCGCTAAACGGATAGAGTGGGGACAGAAGCGCGCCCAGAAAGGCATCACGCGGTCTCCGATGGCGGTTGCCGAGTTGTTGCAAATCGGGTCGGAACTGGAAGCGGGAACCATCGGCATCCGCGACGTGGTTAACTTCTCCGATCAGATGGAAACGGAAGAGCACGAGGATAAGACGGAAGAGTATCTGCAGTGGACCATCGAAGGTATTCAGAATATTCGCAAGCTCTACAAACGTGGACTTAAAGAACTTGAGCAGATGAGCGCCGAGATGAAGGTGAAACGGGCAAAGGGCTCGCGGAAGCTGATTCGGTTGCGGCGCAAGGTGGCTCGCACGCGGCTTGATATTGCCCATGAGATCGGTGGACTACATCTGAAGGAAGCCGTCCGCCAACGCCTGATCGGGGCCATTGCCAAGCTTCATCGCGAAACCCGAACGCTTGAGCGTGAGATCGAAGCCAACAATCTGAAACTACAGAAGAAGCGCTTGAAGGCAGACGACATTAAGGAATTTAAGCGTCAGATTTCCACGGCCAAGAAGCGGCTCAAGGAAATTGAAGCCGAACATCATGTCTCGGGACTTGAGATTAAGCGATCGCACCAGATGATCGTGACCGGCGAAGC